>DWYO01000333.1 GCA_019118725.1 Candidatus Parabacteroides intestinavium
TTGCCATGCATCAGCGTTTCGTAATTCTCATCCGAGATAGGCAAAATCGCAATATTCCGATCCAAAGCCGAGGCATACCCCCCTTCTCCATAAATCATCTTGTAATAATGCCAGACCTCCTCAAAGTTATAAAATCCGCTCAAGACAAACACACTCATCATTCCGGCTTCTTCGAAGGTCATATCCAATTGCTTTACCATAAAATTGGCAAAGTTATATGCAGCTACCGAGAACAACAACTGATTGCGGTCGATGGTACCGGTCGGATAAATCATAACCATCCGGTAAGGGACATTCTTGTCCGCTTTAAACACACGTGCTGAATCTGCGGCTGAAAGCGAACCGTCCTCACCCGTTCCGAAACGTAAATTCCAAGTCATACCCGTAACGCCACCTTGTACCATCTGCCGTCCGCGCAACACGCCTTTCAACATTTCGCCCGCCAGTTCTGAGACATCCCCTGAAGGATATTTATCCAACAAAGCCTTCAATGCTTGCTTAAATCCTTCCGGATCGCCTGCCTGTACATAAGTCAAGGCTTCTAAAAACATGAATTTAGGCAATAGCTTAGCCAAAGGGTACTTTTCGCTTACCAAACGATAATTCCGACGGACTGCCGAAGTATCTTCTGCCAAATAACGTTCGTAGGTCTTTTCGTAAATTGAATCCTGAACCACATCCATCATGCGGATATTGTATTCATAGTTCGGATCAGATACCGCAATCGTATAATCACTCGTAGGGAATTTCTCTTTCATTTTTTGGAGATATTCCGCGGCTAAAGTTGTATTCTTGAGGCGTAAAGCCATCAAATAAATCTGATAATAACTATCTAAAAGATGCTGATTATCAGGAAAACGCTTCTCCAAATCCTCAAACGCTTGGATGGCTAACGGTAAATCCTCCAGCTTATCTTTATAAATCATGGCCATATTATACAAGCCATCTTCGATGATGATGTTGGAAGCCGCAATATCCTCTGGAGTCATCGGGAGTTGTTGGAGATAATATTCACGGCTCTTCGGATCGTCCGAACCGACAGAAGCAGAATCACCTGCCATAATAGCCGTAGAGTCCCCCTCCATGGTTCCCTCGCCATCCTCTTCTATCTCAGACGGATCTTGGAATGTAGTTAAGGTTTTCTTTCTTCGACGCCAATCATCCTCCAAAGGACGCCGCCCCCATTTCCGTTGGAACTGGGTCTTTCCTTGTGCTACAGCCTGCGGATTATAGAAATAAAATGTATTTTCGCCTCCAGCGGTCGGGATTGTTACGGTCTGAGCCTCCGTGCCGGGACGATCAATGCCCGTTCCTTTCGCGGCCTGTTCAGCCAGGAATGCTTCTTTTTCAGCCTCTTCCTGAGCCCGTTTCTCCTCTTCGATAACCTGCTCAATGATTTTATCAATCACCGCCAGACGCTCTTTTTCCGGCATCTTAGCCAAAGTCTGCAAACTATCTTGCAAATGAACGGCTTCAGCGTGAACCACCAATTCGTCTAACACTGCGGAGAGTTTGGAAACCCGTTCGTAATCCTTATATTCTTTCTGAATACCGGCCAGTGCCCCACTAAAGTTAGGTTGAGCCTTGATATAATCCCGTTTTTCAAAATAGATATCACCCAACTTGATTTGGCACATAGCCTTATCCAGTCCGTTCTGTGTACTCTTCTCAACTCCCAATTCATAACTTTTGATGGCTTGAGCGGTATCCTCTTGACTCATATAAAGATTCCCCAGTGCATAATAAACCTGATCTAAATAATCTTTGTTTTTCTGGCTCTTCGCCATACGTTCCAGTTTCTTGACCATCTTCTGGAAATTGGTTCCGGTAAACACCTCAGTCTGCCGGATCCTGGCCGCAAATTCCAGTTCGTAGGGCGGATTCGAGCGGATAACCTCCCCAAAAGTTTTGTAAGCCATACCATCCATTTCAAGGGAAGCATACATCTGCCCCAAGAGATACTTCATGCGCTTTTTCTGCAACCGGTTCTTTTCCGCCTTGATCGCTGTTTTCATGTAAGGTATTGCCTCCTCAAACTGACCATTCTTGATTAGATAATCGGCATAGACAGTAGCATATTGATCCAAATTTTTCTTCGGAATACCCTCTGTATTCAGTTTGTTCAAAATATCCTCCGCTTCATAATTCCACCCCATCTCGGCATAGCAACGCGCTTGCCAAAGTTTAGCCGAGGCAACAATTTCCGCATCTTCCTTATAATGCCGGGTAATATAGGAGAAAGTAGCCGAAGCCTGTAGGAAATCTGTATTATAAAACTGTGCTTCGCCCATCAGCATCCAGCATTTTTTCAGGAAAGGATTATATTCTTCCTGATTTTGCCAGGCCACTTGTTTCGGATCATTACGCCATCCCGGTTTCTTTTTCGGCTTAGCTTGTATGGAGTGTAACTTAATTGCCTTGTTGCTTTTCTCAATAGCCACATCAAACGGACCTCCCGGTTCAGATTTGTCTTTAGGCTGCGCACTTATCGGATACATCAGAATCATATCCGAATAGTTTTCCTTATAACCGGTCTGCATAGCCAATAACGCCTCATCAAACGCCGTTTTCCCATTAAAATAAATATTAAAACGAGAATTCAGCGCATGATAAAAACGGTTCATCCGCGTATTCTTCTTGGTGCTGCACGACCAACAAAAGCTCAGAACCAACAATGCGACTATATAATAAAAACCTTTCCTCAACGCTTTTCTTCTGCTGTATGCTACATTAACGTATCAACCTCTTGTTTTATTGCAATCCCCTACCCTTTCTTGCAACATTTCACAATCAGAAACAGGAGAACCAAAACCAATATAATGAATGCTCCCGAGGGAAAATTCAAATAATAAGATAATATCAACCCGACTACCGAGCCGACAAAAGCAATCACGGTACTTCCCCACATAATCTTCCGATAATCGGATGTCAGAAGATTAACCGTAATCTGGGGCAAAGTGAGCAAACTCATCAACAACATGATACCGACCATACGAATTGCAAGCACAATGGTTATGGCGATAAAGCACATCATGAGGTATTCAAACACGTTGACCGGAAGCCTTTGCGTCTGCGCGAAGTTCGAATCAAAAGCAATATAAACGATTTCCCGCAAGTAAAGCCCGAAAAATATCAAAAGAGCAACGACCAGCACCGCACTGGCACCTATATCCGTTGATGATATGGTCAGTATATTCCCAAACAGGTATGCTGAAAGATTGGGTGCATAACCGGGTGTCAGAAAAATAAATATGACTCCCAAAGCCATGCCCAGCGACCAGACTCCAGCAATAGCGGAATCTTCGCGGATTTGCTGGGATTTGCTGGCCCATTCCACCCCAAAAGCCGCCAATATAGAAAAGGCCATAGCCGTCAATATTGGATTTATTCCCAAATAAAAGCCCAGTCCCAAGCCACCAAACGAGGCATGTGTAATTCCTCCGCTGATGAACACCAGCCTTCGGGTCACAATGTATGTCCCGACAATCCCGCAGGCTATTGCCGTAAGCAAGCTGCCCAACAGGGCGTTCTGGAAGAATGTATATTGAAATAGATCCATTTTCTTAAAATTGACAATTCATTGTAAACAATCAACAATTCATTTTCTTTTGTCAGAAGCTGTTTTTGAATTTATTCCAGATTTTTCGAAAGCATGTTTTCGAGGTTCTTTATTCGTTCTATTGTATCAATGTATTCTCCTTTCTCCTACGATCAGGAAAGCCTCATCTTTCAAGGCATCCGGAAGATTGATTCCACGAAGTTGCAAACTTCGGAGCCATCCGGCCACTTCTACCTCTTGAAGAGTATAAAGAACCTCGCGGAACTCCTCGACTTCGGCGTCCTCATACGCATCCGGTTCAACGCCTTTAAAACGGTCCAGCTCTTCATCATCATAATATTCAATCTTTTTGCTGACAGCGGCCAATAGGCTATCCCGTTCACAAGTTTCATGTTGCCCGCAACACTCTTCGGGAATTTCTTGAGGCTCGGGGATTTCCGAAATCTCCCCACGTTCCAGCATCCGTTCCAACTTCTTATTTCGGAAATAACCGAAAATAGCGGCTATAACCCCTAATACGACCAAACTTAATATAATGTATATCATCTTCCTTTTCGTCTTTAAGTTCTTGAGTTCTTAAAAAAGCTCATAAACCTACAAACATTCTTGTATATCAAACCCCGCATCTTTCAAATTCGCCCAATAATGCGGATAACTTTTGCTTACCACTTCAGGATGCGCTATTCGGATTCCTTCGGAACGACGTAAAGACACGGGAGCAAAAGCCATCGCCATACGATGATCCTCATAAGTAAAGATCAGCGGATCCGTTTCCGGTTCACACCGTTCACCATTCCATTCCAGGATACTTCCGCATTTATCGGTCAGCAGATATCCTAATTTACGCAATTCATTCTTTAAAGCCTCAATACGGTCTGTTTCTTTTATCTTCAGACTTTGAAGCCCGGAGAAATGGAAAGGGATATCAAGCAAAGCACAAGTCACTACGAAGGTCTGAGCCAAATCCGGCTCGTTCACGAAATCATAAATCAGTTTTTTACACCGATTCCCGTTTTTTCGGAGTCGCACACCCTCCGATGTATAAGTCGTCCCGACACCGATCTGAGCAAAAAGCTTTGCTCCTGCGGCATCTCCTTGCAGGCTGTTTTTGGACAATCCCTCCAGGTGTATTTCCGCCTCACGCCCTAACGCCATCATCTCGTACCAATATGAAGCGGCACTCCAATCAGATTCCACACGATAATGCAACGGCACATACTCTTGTGGCGCAACATAGATAATATCGCCCTTCCATTCCGCCTCTACGCCATATTGCTTCATCAATTGTAAAGTCAAAAGAATATAAGGTTTCGAGATAACCCGTCCTGTCAAACGCAAGGTCAATCCCTTCTCCATAGTCGGTGCAATCATCAGCAAAGCAGAGATATATTGGGAGCTCACCCCCCCATCCAAGCTGATCTCCCCTCCTTGTAGCGCGCTTCCGAAGATACGGAGTGGCGGGAAGCCCTCTTTTTCCATATACTCAATTCGCGCTCCTACTGCATTCAGCGCATCTACCAATATCTTTATCGGCCGATTCTTCATACGCTCTGTTCCGGTGATAGTCCATTCACCCATGATTTTCGACAAAAAAGCCGTCAGGAAACGCATAGCCGTACCCGCTGCATGGATATCAAAATCACGGCCTTCCACCGAATGAAGTGCGTCATACAATACCCGCGTATCATCGCAATCTGCCAGATTCTGTGCATCTACCGGATTATAACTCAGCGCATCCAATATCAGCACACGGTTCGAAATACTCTTAGAAGCCGGCAATCGCACGGATGTTTTCACGCCTGTTTCAGGCGCTTTTACCAAGTAGTTCATGTATCTTCGTCTTATTTTCCGGCAAAAATACGCATTTATATGGTTATATAAAATATTGGCAATCGACAATTTGCCCTTATCCGGCATTTTGCATATTACTTATCTACGTATCATTTCCCAAAAACGCTCCACACTTTCCTACTTTCTCCATCTGCCGAAGGCATATCCGTAAAAGGTGTATAAGCTTATAAGGGCCGGATTACCACCCTTTTCTTGGAAAAGGCATAATCGTCTTGTGGTTCGGGATCGATAATTTCACACTGAATAGGCGCAGTCTTTTCCAGTAAAGAAAGAACTTCGGCCAGTGTTTCAGTGGTAAAGGTGGCGGAATAGGAATATTCGTGTATTTCTTTTCCTTCCAACTGAATCTCCACATTAAAATGTCGGGAAAGCTGTTTGGCGACCTTCTCCATCGGAGTTCTCCGAAAGACAATCTTTCCGTCTTTCCAAGCGGTTTCTGCCGATAAACTTACCGCCCGTAAATTGGTTCGTTTTTCCGTCTTGGAGTAATTAAGTTGTTCCCCAGGCTTCAAATCTTGATTTATATTGGCCCCAGGTTGACTCACGGTTATATTTCCCTTCGCCAAAGTAGCTTCAATATCCGATTCATCGGCATACGCCTGCACATTAAACTCTGTTCCATAAGCACTAACCATCAGCCCGTCTGAGGTCCTTACATCAAAACGATGAGAAGGATCAGATTCTACCTTAAAATAAGCCTCGCCTGTAAGGTAAACCTCCCGTTTCTCACCCTTAAACCGTTTGGGATAGACTAATTTGGAACCAGAATTAAGCCAAACCTCCGAGCCATCGGAAAGTGTGACCTTAGAAACAACTCCATACGCCGTAGTAAGTTCAACTTGCTCTGCAGGAACAGATTGCAATTCATGTACACGATAAGAGAGGTACCCGGACAAGAGTAAAAGCGGGAGCCACAAGATAGCCGCCACCGAGCGCGTCCACCGATAGAAACGATTCCGGAGCCTTTCATTTCGGATACGCCTACTCAGATGTTCCCAATTCCGATCAACATCAACCTTTTTCTGAGCCATAAGCCGATCCGCCAGCTCCAGCACACGCTTATCCCCTTCGTCTATCCAATCTTTTTCTGCTTTCATATTATCTTCCTTATATAATATAGACGCATATCTACCTTTTTACCCTATAACATTAATATAGAAATAGCATTAAGAAAGGTAAATAATCCCTTAACTCCGAACGTAAAAATTTCAAAGCCTTCATCATATAAGCCTCAATAGTCTTTACAGAGAGCTGTTTTTCTTCAGCTATCTCGGCATAGGTCTTCCCGTCAAACCGATTCCTCCGGAAAGTCGAGGCAACCGCCTCCGGTAATTTGCTTAACGCCACATTCAGCAGATGTTCCAGCTCGACTGTAGTATAAAGTTCCTGCGTATAAGCTTCCTCCACCCTATCCTGCATAGATTCGCTCCATCGCATCTCAGTCGCCCGATGGCGCAACCAATCCAAACAACTATTCCGAACGCTGGTAAGTAAAAGGTTACGCGCCGAAGTATCAATACACAAACTTTTTCGGTTCTTCCATATCCGGTAAAACGTTTCCTGCACAATATCCTCGCAACTTTCCGGCTCGTCAATATAACGATGTGCGAACACACATAACGGAGCAAAAAAGTCATAAAACAAAAGACGAAAAGCCTCTTCGTCATCTTGTAAAGAGATTCGCCTGAACAATTCATCCGTCCGATCTACCTTCGGCATACCCTTTCCCTTTTAAAGCGTAAAAGTAAGCAAATAAAAGTTATCACGCATGCGGAATGGGGATTTTAACACGAATATAAGGTTGCAAGAAAACGGGTCCCAACAATCCGGAAGGCAATAATTCAATATCCGGCTTCCAGTAATCCCATGTTGTGATACAAGCATCCGAAACGATGGGCTTATCATCCGGCAGGAGATGATTGCGGAACGAATGCCCGGACAAAGATTTCAACGCCAACTCGTCCAGCTTGATTTCTTGTTCCGGTTTAGGAAAAGCAAACACCGCAATATCCCGATAATAATCATGACGAACGGTTGGTTGAGGCAATTTACCCCGAAAGGTTTTTCCGCCCACACACAAGGTATCAGAATAAACAATCTGTTGCATCGCATATTCCGGAGTTATCCAAGGGCCTCCGGTTGATGACCAGCCCGCACTATTATTTAATCCGATTTCCATTCCCAAACGCTTCGCCTCTGAGACGGCAAAAGCCAACATATCCAGCCATTCGGGGCTTAGGTATTTAAGCGTACCGTTAGGAATCCCCATGTCAACATTGAACAATTGCGCCTCTTGGATTCCCAACCGGTGCATAGCTTCTAAATCAGCAATGATCCCCTCCCGGGAAACATGCCCATTTACCCAATGCCACCACGTACGTGCTTTGGCCTCGGCCGGAGGATTGCTAAATCCGGAAGCTAAAATATCTTCTTCTGCCAATGATTCAAACGGACTTATAAGGGTAACAAATCCCATTAACACAACAAATAAAACCAGATGTCTGCTCATATAACCATGGTATTTAAAAATACGATCTATGTTCTCAGAGGCTAAAGTTACAGAGATTTATTATATGATGAATGTTTTTTGCAAGGAATATGTCTGCAAACTTCTGAAGCACCTCTCTCCCAAGCGTGTGTCCTATAAGCGGAATTGAGGCACAAGAGAACTTGACTTTTTCTTATTGCATTGCCTTAGAAGCTGTTTTGAATTTCTTCGGAAAATATTTATGCAGCTTTTTCTAAATTTGTTTCCGGTCTTTTTCTCCGTTCTTATTCGTCACATAGCCCTCTATGCTCCTCATAAGAACAAATAAAAATCCTCGAAATCATTCTTTATAAAAAGCTGGAATAAATTCAAAACAGCTTCTTATAAATCTCGTGATTTATATATAAATTTGCATCCAACACGAAAAAAATAAGATTATGCAGACGATACAGATTCAGAGTTTAGATACGATCCGTGAGGCAGCCCGGGAGTTTATCAGCGGGATGGACGACCGTACTGTGTTTGCCTTTCACGGGAATATGGGAGCCGGGAAAACTACGTTTATCAAGGCTATTTGCGAAGAGCTGGGGGTAGAGGACGTGATTAATAGTCCGACCTTTGCCATTATCAACGAATACCGTTCGTCTACGACCGGCGAATTGATTTATCATTTCGATTTCTATCGGATCAACAAGTTGAGCGAGGCGGAGGATATCGGTACGGAAGATTATTTCTATAGTGGCGCGCTTTGCTTTATCGAATGGCCGGAAAAGATCGAGGAGTTGTTGCCCGGTGATGTGGTGGATGTTACGATTACCGAAAATCCGGACGGGACGAGAAACGTCACAATTAATTAACTCCGATACTCATGACACCTTCTGAATACATCATCCTGATTCTTTTTATCCTATTGGGATTATTCTCGATAATCGCCGCAATAGGGAATATGGATTGGTATTTCCAGACAGAGGGGGCCCGCTTTTTTGTCCGGTATTTCGGGCGCATTGGTGCACGCGTCTTTTATGTCCTGCTGGGATTGGCCCTGATAGCGTGCGGAGTTGCAGGGTTTATTTATTGGTAGGAAGTTAGAAGGGAGAAGTTAGAAGGTTGGGATGCCAACATCTTCTAACTTCTTGCTTCTTAGTATAAAAAACTACAACTCATGTTGGAACATCCAGCTCAGGTAATCCGGTTCGGCAAAGGCATTATCCCAACTATTGTGTTTCACTCCGGGATATTCTTTATAGCGCACATCTGCCTTTATCTTTTGTAACGTAGCATAAGCATCACGAGACCATTGCGGATTGACCGTATCATCATCGGTTCCATGATAAATGCTGAATGCTGTTTTCCCTTTGAAATTCTCCAAGCGTTGCAGATTCGTACCTCCGCAGATGGGAGATGCAGCCGCAAAGAAATTGGGATAGCGCAAGACGGCATCGAACGTTCCCATTCCTCCCATCGAAAGGCCGGTGATATAGATGCGTTTCGTATCGACAATACCTTTAGCAATGTAAGTGTCTACCATTTCCTTTACGGCTTTCATAGCCGGAGTGGCCGGTGCGTTGTATGGGAAAAAGCGTTTCCCATTATTTTTACTGGGATGTATGTAGGGCGACCAGGTCTCTCCTTCCGGACATTGCGGAGCAATAATGATAGCCGGGTATCGGGATTGTGTCTCATACGAGGCGAACATATCCCCGCCATGCCGTAGCTGGGCTTCGTTATCATGCCCCCGTTCTCCGGCTCCATGCAAGAACAGAATCACCGGATATTGTTTTTCCGGAGAATAATCCAGCGGATAAAGAATACGATAATTCAATTGATATCCACTACTTGCCGTGAATTGTTTTTTCAAGAAACTTGCCTTGTCTCCGGCATACATGTTCAATGATGCGATCAAGCAGATGAACAGCATCATCCATTCCTTACGTGTTTTCATTTTTTCGATATTAAAATTGTTTCTTCAAAGATACGCATAATCTTTGAAATAAACAAAACAAGGTATCAAGCTGGCCAACTGAAGCCTTGTCAACTAACGAACCCAATACCTGCGATAGGCATAAAACAGAATAATCAAAAACGAAGTAGAGATTTCAGCCACGGGCATAGCCAGCCATATCCCCGGTTCGCCAAGCAGGCGAGGAACTATCAGGAAACTGGGAACCAACAAGACGAATCCGCGTAGCAAGGCGAAGAACGTGGCGGGCTTGATTCGTTCCACACTTTGAAAATAGCCTACGGACGTAAGGTTGATGATAAACGCAATGAATCCTATAGCAAATAAAGGAAAGCCCTGAATGGCTATCTGTGCGGCCGAAGTTTGTAAATCGATAAACATTCCTACCAGGATATCCGGTATGACCATGAATATCCCGGAAACAATGACTCCACAAACAATGGCCGTGATGAGCGCCTCCTTTTCCGTTTCACGGGTACGTATCGTATTTCCCAATCCGAAATTATAACTGATGATGGGTTGCGCCGATTGGGCGATGGCATTCCCCACCATGAAGATGAACGGGGTATAATAACAGGCAATGCCAAAAGCTCCTACCCCTTCGTCTCCCAAATAAAGCATAAACACCTGATTCCCCATGAACATAAGTACCGCCATAGTAGCTTCGCCCAGCAAGGCCGATGAGCCTATCCGGCATTGATATCCTATATTGCGCACGCTAAACCGGATACTCTTCCGACTCATCTTCAACGGGAGCAGACGGAGCTTATTGGCAAAGAACAAAAGATAGGCCAGCGCGATTAGTCCTCCTATCGCCGTGCTGATAGAAGTCGCAAACGCAGCTCCCATAATTCCCCATCCGAAAGGGAACATGAATAACCAGTCCAACAGGACATTAAGAAATGCCGCCACCAAGCTGCATGTCATGGCCAGTTTGGGGGCTCCGTCCAGGCGTATCACGAAAAGAGCAACCGCCGTCCACATCATAAATACCCACGAAGGGACATACCATATCATATATTCCTTGACCATAGGCAGAAGATGTTCGGACGAGCCCAACAGACGGGCGGTCTCATCCGGGAACCCCAGCATCGCGATGGTCGGGAAAGCGATGATAATCGTCACGAAAAGCATGGCTTGCGTAACATTCAGCCGGGCGACCTTTTGTCTCCCACGGGATAAATGAATAGAAGACACCACCGAACATCCCGTGCCGATCATCAGTCCGATGCCGGTCATCAGCATCTGAACCGGAATAACGATATTGATCGCGGCAATGCCTTCACTCCCCACACTATGCCCTACGAATATGCCATCAATAGCCGTTACGGCCGACATGCCCAGCATACCGAGCAAAGTCGGGAAAAACAATTTCCGAAACAAGATAGAAACCTTTACGGTTCCGAAGTCAATCGCATCAATTTCTTTCTCTTTCATAATTTCTTTCTTTTAGTTGGACGAGCAGACAAGTAAACAAGTAGACAAGGCATATTCCCTATGCTTTGAGATCTTATCTATTTGTCTCTTCACTTTATAAAAAATGCCGGACAAGTCTGATTGGTTTTACCCAGTCATCTTATCCGGCATTCTTCGTTGCCCTCCGATGAGGATTACAAAACACACCTTATCGTTATGCGGGTGCAAAGGTGGGACAAATCATTCATGTGTGCAAATAAGTTGGCTGATTTTTTTAGTTTATTCCCTTCTACCTGATTTATCAAAATGACAAAACGTCAAAATACCTACCTAAATACGCCCGTTTTTTGGCACGCAGGTCAGTTTTTTTCCGGAGATGCCCTTCTCAAAGAGTTAAAAAGCTACTTTTTCAAGCTAATTTATTGGATAATATGGATTTATCGAAGAAAATCCTCATCCGGAAAAATCTTCATTTTAGAAGAAATCAGCGCAATTTTTTGAGAAAATGAAAGGACTTTCCGCCTCAGGAACCATCATTCTCGGGGAAACAAGGGAGCTTTCCCCCAAAAGATGCCTATGTTTCGGAAATTTGCCAGGCCTATTTGAAAGAAAAGTTCGCATACTTTTGAAAAAAAGATAGGCATAAATCTGTTGAAAATCCGGGATAAAGGGAAGAAAAACCTCCT
>DWYO01000334.1 GCA_019118725.1 Candidatus Parabacteroides intestinavium
CGCGTCTCCTTTGAAAGTGGTAAACTTGACTTGCGAATATATGCAAAACCCTTTGGGCATAGATGTCAGGAACCCCATGCTTGGCTGGCAATTACAATCGGATGAACGAGGGGCTTCCCAATCGGCTTATGAGATTTGGGTAGCTACTGATTCATCGCAATTAAATACGGGTAAAGGATTGGTCTGGAAGAGCGGAAAGGTCCGATCGTCCGAGAATGCCAATCTTGTTTATGCCGGTAAAGGGCTTCGTCCTTTTACTCGTTACTATTGGAAGGTGAGAGCTTATGATGGCGAAGGGGCGGTTTCGGCATGGAGCGAAACGGCTTGGTGGGAGACCGCTTTGCTTACGGCTGAGGATTGGAAGGCTGAATGGATATATGATGGTAGTGTGGCACCGGAGGAAGAGGCCGATTTTTATGAAGATAATCCGGCCCCGATGTTCCGTAAGGTGTTTGAAGTGAAAGATGATGTGAAGAGCGCACGCCTCTATATTGCCGGAATTGGCTATTATGAGGCAAGCTTGAATGGAGAGAAAGTGGGAGATCATTGGCTGGATCCGGGCTGGACGAATTATGCGAAAGAGATATTGTACAGCACTTATGATGTGACGTATCAGCTGAAGAAAGGCGATAATTGTATAGGTGTGCTTTTGGGAAATGGGTTCTATAATCCGATTCCGATGCCGATATTCCGGAATCTGAGGGAATATCTGACCATAGGCCAACCTTGTCTGAAAGCGCAATTGCGCATTGTTTACCGGAATGGGAAGACAGAGACGATTGTCTCGGATGCGGATTGGAAATATGCCGAAAGTCCGATTCGCCGGAATAATGTTTATTTAGGAGAGCATTATGATGCCCGCAAAGAAAAGCAGGGGTGGAATACTTCGGCCTATCAAGAAAAACCGGAAGAATGGAAAAATGCTGTCCTTGTGCAAACGCCTCCGGAGGGAAATTTGATTGCCCAACTGCAACCCCCTGTCCGGGTCCGGGAGATTATACGCCCTCAGCGGATGACAGAGACACGCCCCGGAGAATTTGTCTTCGACATGGGGCAGAATTTTGCAGGAGTTGTCCGTATCAAAGTGAAAGGGGAGAGAGGAACCCAAATCAAGATACGGTATGGCGAAGATGTTTATTCGGACGGGAGTCTGAACATAATGACTTCAGTGGCCGGACAACATAAGACGGTTTGGAATGCCGATTGGAAAAAGCCTGGAGCTCCTCCGACCGCTTGGCAAGAGGATTCTTATACCTTGAAAGGTGAGGGGGAAGAGATATGGACTCCGCGTTTTACCTTTCATGGGTTCCGGTATATTGAAATAACCGGATGGCCGGGGCAACCGGATTTGGAGTCTGTTGAGGGGCTACGGTTGAGTGCGGATTTGCAACAGAGTGGTACTTTTTCCTGTTCAGATCCGATGTTAAGCCGTTTGCATCAAGTGTTGGATTATACGTTCCTTAGCAATGTGTTCAGTGTGGAATCGGATTGTCCGGCCCGTGAAAAGTTTGGGTACGGAGGGGATATTGTTGGCGTATCTCGGACGTTCTGCTATTTTTATAATATGCACAATTTCTATCAAAAAGCTATTCGTGATTTTGCTAACGACCAGCGTCCGTCTGGAGGATTCCCGGAAACGGCTCCTTACAATGGCATTGCAGACCAGGGACTGGGCGATGGGAGTGGACCGATTGGTTGGCAATTGGCTTTTGCTTTTTTGCAAAAGCAATTGTATATGTATTATGGGGATATTCGGATAGTTCGCCAATTCTATCCGCAATTAAAGAAACAGGTGGATTTCTTGCGTGCTCAGGCGAAAGATTATCTCATAGATCGGTGTATCAATGACCATGAAAGTCTGGATGTGCGTATTCCGGCCTTGTTTGCAACGGCTCATTTTTATCATCATGCTCTTTTGATTACGGAATTTGCCCGTTTGCTGAACCGATCTGATGATGAGAAACGATATGCTGATTTGGCTCTTCATATCAAGGAGGCTTTTATCCGGAATTTTGTATCTGCTGATGGCCAAATCGGGAATGGAACTCCGGCCGAGCAGGCATTCGGTTTGTATTATGATTTGGTGCCGGAGGATAAGAAAGAGGCGGTGAGCGAAAAGCTGATCGCTTCGATTGCGGAACGGGACTATCACGTAACGTCCGGTATATTTGGTGTACCTGCGGTACTTACGGTCTTGGGGGAAATGGGGCGTGAGGACATTGCCTGGCGCATGGTGACCCAAAAGGACTTCCCGGGGTGGGGGCACATGCTGAACTCTGGAGCAACTACCTTGTGGGAGACATGGAAATATTCGGATAATGTGTATTCGCAGAATCATCCGATGTTCGGAAGCGTGGGCGAATGGCTATACCAATCGGTGGGAGGAATCCAGGCTATGGCTCCAGGCTTCAAGGAGTTTCAGGTAAAACCGTTCCTGACGAAAGAGTTGGAATGGATGAATTGCCGGTACAAGTCTGTCTATGGCGAAATCCGAAGTGAATGGACTTTGGACAACGGATGTTATATCCTTCGGATAACGGTGCCGGTTAATACACAAGCGAAAGTTTATCTGCCGGCCCAAGCCGGACAGATTACAGAAGGAAATGTTTCCCTTCGTGAGGCGAAAGGTATTCGTGTTGTCGATGAGAAATCAAATTCAACCTGTGTAGAGGTTCCTTCAGGGGCATATTCATTCAGGATTCCCATACCAGTCAACCCTTGAAAAATTCATGCCTATGTTTGTCGGTAAAGATAGGCATAAACGGAAACAAAGTTCGGCATGAAT
>DWYO01000335.1 GCA_019118725.1 Candidatus Parabacteroides intestinavium
CAGCTTGTCCATTCTTCTTTTTTTGATTCGCACACAAAAGTACAAAAAGTTTTGCACATACACAAGAAGCTACAGAGAATTGAATCTGCCGGATTCTCAAAACCCCTCTTCAGTGCAGGTAAGACAAAAAAACATCTCCCTATCTCATCTTGTTTCTCTCGCTTTTAACCGGAGGCAATCATAGGCATAAACAAAGATGATTATAGGCATAATTGAAAACAATCATAGGCATAAATAAAAACAATCGTAGGCATGAACGCCGGCGGAGATAGACACTTTCGTATATTTTAACACCCTATTCCCCCGTTTATGCTTGCAGATAAGATTTTTTTTGTAAATTTGTCCTTTGAAATAAGAATCTAAAAACAGACACGAAAACGAAATGAAAAATATAATCCTGTTTGTGAGCCTGCTCTTGTCGTTTTCGGCAATGGCGCAGACCAAGGTTGTAAAGGCTAACGCCGTCAAAGCCAATGATTACGGAGTAACCTACTCCCTTCCTAAAACCCAACTGGTAGTAGAAGCTGAAGTAACGAAAGTAACCTGCAAAGCCGGGCCTTATTACCGCTATGCCGAGAAATATTTGGGGGTCAAGAATTTCATCACCGAGGATAAAGTTTATTACGAATTAGGGAAAGTGAAACTGCTGAACCGCGGCATTCCCGACAAAGATAACACTTACATCGTCTCGTTCAAGGCGGGAACGGTAGCGCCCTATGCCTACCTGACCGAAGACGGATTGCTCTGCTCTATCAATGCCGAGTACACCCCCGAACCGGAGGCCGAGGATGAGAGCGCAAAAAAACGAAAACGGGCCGTGGCAACCGATGCCTCGGTTTATACGGAGGAGCTGTTGATGGCCGGATCGACCGCCAAGCAAGCGGAGGTGGCCGCCAAGCAAATCTACCGTATCCGCGAAAGCCGGATGAATATCCTGACCGGCGATGCCGATAATCTTCCACCTGACGGACAGGCCATGCAACTGGTCATCGAGGAGCTGGAGGCACAAGAGGAGGCGTTGACCGACCTGTTTACCGGAGTGATTACCCGTGAGACCGATCAATATGAGGTAACCATCATTCCGAACGATGATTTAGAGAAAGAGGTTATCTTCCGTTTCTCCGAACATCTAGGCATTGTCGATGCGGACGACTTGGGCGGAGAACCGATCTATATGAACCTGACGGCTACCGAACGGGCCCCGCAACTGGATCCCAAAGAGGCCGAAAAGAAAGAAAAATCCTTGAAAGGTATCGTGTATAATGTCCCCGGAAAAGCGCGTATCGAGCTCTTTACCGCCCGCAAGACCCTCTATAAAGGAGAAGCTCAGATTACCCAGTTCGGTACCCGCGAAGCTTTGGCACCGGTGATGTTCGAAGACAAAAAGGCACCTGTGAAGGTCTATTTCTATCCGGAAACCGGAGCTATCAAGCAGATAATACAATAAATTAATAACTACATTTAACTTACAATTCTATGTTTGAAGGACAACCTAAAGGTTTATATGCGTTAGCCCTCGCGAATACAGGAGAGCGCTTCGGATATTATACCATGCTTGCGGTATTCGTCTTATTCCTGCAAGCTAATTTCGGATTCTCGGCCGGTACGGCTGGACTTATTTATTCAGTATTCTTAGGATTCGTTTATTTCCTGCCTCTGTTCGGAGGTATGTTGGCAGACAAGTTCGGGTTCGGGAAAATGGTGACCATCGGTATCTCCATCATGTTCCTCGGGTATCTGTTGCTGGCTATTCCATTGGGCAACGGAGGTGTGGCTATCGCCGCCATGGGAGGCGCGTTGGCTCTGATTTGCGCCGGTACGGGATTGTTTAAAGGCAACCTGCAGGTAATGGTGGGCAACTTGTATGATGACGCGCAATTTGCTAGTAAACGTGATGCCGGATTTCAAATCTTCTATATGGCCATCAACATCGGTGCGATGTTCGCGCCGACCGCAGCTATCGAGATGATGAACTGGGCACAGACTTCGCTGGGCATGAGCGAGGCGGATTCCTATCACCTGGCATTTGCCGTGGCTTGTGTCTCACTGATCGCCTCTATCGCTATCTATTATGTATTCCGTGGAACATTCAAACATGCGGACCGCAACAAGATATCCGTTGAAACAAGCGGAAAAGCGATCAAGGAATTATCACCGGCCGAAACCAAAGAACGCATCATCTGCCTGTGTCTGGTGTTTGCCGTAGTGATCTTCTTCTGGATGGCATTCCACCAGAACGGTTCTACCCTGACCTATTTCGCACGTGACTATACGGCCACAAGCTCCAGCGGACTGGCCAGCATGTCGTTCTATGTGATTAACCTGGTATTAGGTATATTCATCGTATATGCCCTGTTCGGATTGTTCCAAAGCAAGACGGGCAAAGGGAAAGGCATCTCGGCTATCATTATCCTGGCGGCTATCGCGGGATTGGTTTATCAATACAATCAATTGCCAGAAACTACAGCGGTAAGCGCACCGATCTTCCAGCAGTTCAACGCTTGCTTTGTGGTAGCACTGACTCCAGTTTCCATCGCTTTGTTCGGCTGGCTGGCCAAGAAGGGCAAAGAACCTACCGCTCCGTTGAAAATCGGATTGGGTATGCTGGTAGCGGCTATCGCCTATATCCTGCTGACCTTCGGCTCATTGGGATTGCCCGCTCCGGAATTTGACGCAGCCGGTCAACCAATGCACATGGCCGATGTAACTCCGAACCTGCTTATCACAACTTACCTGATATTGACTTTCGCGGAATTGCTTCTCTCTCCGATCGGCATTTCGTTCGTATCAAAAGTAGCACCTCCCAAATATGCAGGTATGATGATGGGCGGATGGTTCGTATCGACCGCAGTAGGAAACTTCCTGGTAAGTATCCCGGCATTGATGTGGGGCGCGTCCCTGACGGTAGTATGGGGCGTACTGGTAGGTATCTGCCTGTTGGCTGCCCTCTTTATTTTCGTCATTCTGAAACGATTGAATAAGGTAGCAAGATAACATGATAAGAAAACTGACACGCATCACACAGACCTCTTTACGGTTCCGTAGATGGAGCCGTAAGGCGTATGCTGCGTTCGTCAGTATCCACCGGCAAGTGACGATGGGGCACTTATCGGCTCCGTTAGCCGAACGTTTCCAGTCCAAGCAACAGGCTTTGCATGGCGGGATGGAGGAGCGGAACGGTTCAAGTGCATCCGATAAGGAATGGATGCAGGCATCCGATTTGCCCGACTCGGAGTTACTCCAGCCGGCGCTCGAAAAGGGACGGGTGTGCTTGGTGGAAACGCCCGTTATTCCAGCGGATTATCTCTACGAACAAATTAACAACATGAATTATAAGCCAAGCGGATGGATATCCCCCAAAGGATATCTGTCCGCTTTTTTTATTTTTAATCTATGAACAACTTAACATTTCTAAAACAAAAGGTTCTATCCGGCGGACTATTAAACAAGAAAGAGGCTTTATCACTCTTGGATATAGACAAGCCGGAACTATACGAAGCCTCACACGACATCACCCGGCATTTTCTGGGCAATAAGTTTGATACCTGCTCCATCATCAACGCCCGGAGCGGGAATTGCGGGGAGGATTGCAAATGGTGTGCTCAGTCGGCCCATTACCCGACAAAAATAAGCACCTATCCGTTGGTGAGTGAAAAAGTATGTGTGGAACATGCCATAGCTACCCATCGGCAAGGCATCGGGCGATTGGCATTGGTGACCAGCGGACGAAGGGTCAACGAATCAGATATGCAGCAGATCACCCGCATCGTACAGGCCATGAAGACCTCGTGCGGAATCAAGTGCTGCGCTTCGATGGGCCTTCTCGGACAAGAAGAACTACAGGCCCTCCGGGAGAGCGGCGTGGAAAATTACCATTGCAATATCGAGACCGCTCCCTCCTACTTCCCGAGCTTATGTACTACCCACACCCTCGAACAAAAGCTAAAAACTATCCGCCTGGCACGCGAATTGGGGTTCCGGATATGTAGCGGAGGAATCATCGGTATGGGAGAATCACCCAAACAACGTGTGGAAATGGCCCTCTTCCTCCAGCAGGAAGGCATTCTGTCCATTCCCTTGAACCTGCTCCAGCCTATTCCCGGTACTCCGTTGGAGCACATGCCACCTTTGGATGAAGATGAAATCCTGACCACCATCGCCATTTTCCGGTTCGTCAATCCGAAAGCCTACTTGCGTTTCTCGGGAGGACGTGCCCGATTATCGGAAGCCACCCAACGCAAAGCATTGCATATCGGAATAAATGCGGCCATCATGGGGGATTTGCTGACCACCATCGGAAGCCGCGTAGAAGAAGACAAACAATTATTCACCTCTGAAGGGTATAGCCTGAAGGAAAATACAGATTGGAAAAAATGAATATAACCAAATTATTAGCATTCGACAAGGAGCATATCTGGCATCCGTACACTTCGACAATAAATCCCCTGCCGGTCTATCCGGTAGTCAGCGCAAAAGGGGTACGCCTGCGCCTGGCCGATGGGCGGGAACTGATTGATGGCATGTCCTCCTGGTGGGCGGCCATCCACGGATATAATCACCCCGTACTCAATGAAGCCCTCGAAAAGCAACTACACAAGATGAGCCATGTGATGTTCGGAGGAATCACCCATGAACCGGCCGTCGAGCTGGTTTCAAAAATTCTTCCCCTATTGCCTCCCTCGATGGATAAGGTATTTTTAGCCGATTCGGGGTCGGTAGCCGTAGAGGTAGCCATGAAAATGGCCATCCAATACTGGCAAGCGCAAGGGAAAGCAAAGAAACACAAATTTGCCACCATCCGGAGCGGATATCACGGAGACACGTGGCACGCCATGTCGGTGTGTGACCCCGTAACAGGAATGCACGGACTTTTCTCCGGAACCCTTCCCGTACAATACTTCCTGCCCCAGCCTCAAGTGAAGTTCGGGGAGGAATGGAACGAGGCGGCCATCTATCCTCTGGATAGCCTTCTCCAGCGGCATGGCGAGGAGATAGCCGCCTTGATACTGGAACCTATCGTACAAGGTGCGGGCGGGATGTATTTCTACTCCCCTACTTTCCTCCGCAAGGCGCATGCGCTTTGCAAGCGATATGATGTCCTGTTGATATTTGATGAGATTGCCACCGGATTCGGACGTACCGGAAAGCTCTTTGCTTGGGAATGGGCCGGCGTAGAGCCCGACATCATGTGCATCGGCAAAGCATTGACGGGAGGCTATATGACACTATCCACCACCATCACAAGCGAGCCTATCGCCACAAGGATTTGTTCGGGCGAAGCGGGATGCTTCATGCACGGCCCTACTTTCATGGGGAATCCGTTGGCTTGTGCCGTAGCATCCGCCTCGGTCTCCCTCCTCTTATCCCAGGACTGGCAAGGTAAAATAAAACAAATCGAGGCGCAATTGAAACACGAACTGGCCCCCGCCCAAGAACTGCCCTCGGTCAAGGAGGTGCGCGTACTAGGGGCGATAGGAGTTTTGGAAATGCACAACCCGGTAGATATGGCCTATCTCCAGCAACGTTTCGTAGATGAGGGTATCTGGGTACGTCCTTTTGGCCGGCTGGTCTATCTGATGCCTCCTTTCATCATCCGTCCCGATGAACTGACCCAACTGACCTCCGGTCTGCTTCGGGTCTTGAAAAGTGATTATCAACGTATGAACCCATAAGGTGATGGAAACATATAAAGTCCTATTGGAAACGTTGGAACGCGCGGGGAATTTACGGAGCCTCCCGCTTATCGAGCCTTATGATAAGTGGATTATCCGGGACGGGAGAAAGATGTTGAACCTTTCGTCCAACGATTACCTGGGATTATCCAGAGACATGCAGCTCCGCAAAGAATTCCTGACCTGGGCGATGGAGGAATACCTCCCGCTTTCCTCTACCTCTTCACGTCTATTGACCGGGAATTACCCGGTCTATACCGAACTGGAGAAGGCATTGGCTTCAGCCTACGGGAAGGAATCAGCCCTGGTGTTCAATAGCGGATATCATGCCAACGTGGGTATCTTGCCCGCTCTTGCGGATAAAGAGACACTTATCCTTACCGATAAGCTGGTTCATGCGAGTCTTATAGACGGGATTCGCCTGAGCGGAGCAACGTATAAGCGTTTCCGGCATCAGGATTACGAACAGGCGGAACAGATCTTGCAAGCCTCGGTTCGTACCTATAAGCGGATTATCCTGGTGACGGAGAGTATATTCAGTATGGATGGGGATATAGCGGATTTACACAGGCTAGTCCGGTTGAAGCAGGAATACCCGAATGTACTCTTGTATGTAGACGAGGCGCACGCGATAGGAGTAAGAGGCAAGACAGGGCTGGGCATCGCCGAGGAGAGCGGCACCCTTCCGAATGTCGACCTGCTGGTGGGTACCTTCGGGAAGGCGCTGGCCTCAATGGGGGCCTTTGTGGCATGTAGCCGGCTTCTCCACGATGTGCTGGTCAACCGGATGCGTCCGCTCATCTTCAGTACGGCTCTCCCGCCCTTGCAAGTGGCCTGGACAAGTTATCTCTTCCAGCTTCTGCCCCACATGGAGGAGCGGCGCAAGCATTTGCAGAGGCTAAGCGCTTCTGTGGCACAAGCCCTACAAGGGAAAGGCGGGGAGATTTCATCCAGCCATATTATTCCTTATATCGTGAAGGATAGTGAAGATTGCCTGCGCCTGGCGGAGTTTCTCCAACGTAAAGGGTTTTATTGCCTGGCGATACGTCCCCCTACCGTTCCGCAAGGAACCGCCCGCTTACGCTTGTCGATTACCGCAGATATGGACGAAGAAAATATCCGGCCACTTAACGAATTGTTAGTCGACAAGTGACAAGTTAACGAGGAGGCAAGATCAAGCTTGTGGTCTTGTTTACCAAAGCTTCGCCAACTAATAAGTTGAGCGCGCTTACGAAATTAAATAAAAGATAAAATGAAAACAGACAAAATAAAATATGCCCGTCATCCGCAACTCTTGCTTATCTTTTGCGGATGGTCTGTATCTCCGGAAATACTCCGGGACATCGAGCCGGACGAAGGAGAGGATCTTTGGTTGGTATCAGACTACCGTGACCTCCTGTTTCCGGAAGATATAAGCCGCTATGAAAAGGTGCGCCTGATTGCCTGGTCGTTCGGGGTTTATGTGGCCTCACGTATCTGTCCGGATTGGCCCGTAAGATTCGGTCCTTGTATTGCCATCAACGGTACCCCTCGTCCGGTGGATGACCGGGAAGGGATTCCGCTCTCCGTCTTCCAAGGCACCCTGCAACAACTTTCTCCGGAGAATATCCGAAAATTTAACCGGAGGATGTGCGGATCGCATGAAGTCTTACGCCACTACGAATCGGTCCCGCTCCGTCCGTTCGAGGAGGTCAGCGCGGAATTGCGCCACCTGTCTGATGAGGTCAACGCACATCCGGAGGGCTCCTTCGCTTGGGACAAGGCCTGGGTCTCAACCTCCGACCGGATTTTCCCACCCGATAATCAAAAGCGGGCCTGGGAGAAACGGGGTGTTCCCTACCAAGAGATAAATGCCCCGCATTATGGTTTTAATCAGACAAAGAAATGGACAGAATGGATTTGAACAGGTATAGGGAACGTATCCGGAACCGGTTCAGCAAGGCATCATCTACCTATGATGAATCGGCCATCGCTCAACGTACCATAGCCCATACCTTGAGTGAGATGCTAAAAGATTATCTTGCCCATAATGCGTCCCGGTTCCCGCGAAACGGACTGGAGATAGGATGTGGAACAGGACTCCTGACCCGTTATTTACAAGCATTGTGCCCATCCGCACATTGGGTATTGAACGATATTCAAGAGACCGGCAAGGAACGGGCTTTGAGCTATTGCGCAGATGATACGGAATTTATCTGCCAGGACGCGGAAAGCCTGGACGTGAAGGGGCATTTCTCATTGATTGCCTCGGCATCTACCTTCCAATGGTTCATCCATCCGGACAAGATGATAGAGCGATTCGCACGTTGGCAATCTGCGGGCAATATCCTGCTCTTCTCGACCTTCCTTCCGGATAATCTTCGGGAAATCCGCCAATTGACAGGGATAGGGCTTTCCTATCCTTCCTCCGAGGATTGGCGTCATTGGCTGGAGAGGGATTACCTAATCCGCCACCAGAAGGAAGAACAACTCACTCTCTGCTTCGACACCCCCATGCAGGTATTGCTCCACATGAAGCATACCGGGGTAACAGGCACGCACGCCGGCGTATGGTCTGCAGGGAAGCTTCGCGCCTTTTGTGAGGCTTACACACGCCATTACCGGACATCCGAGAATCAAGTAACATTAACCTACCGACCTCTATATGTGTTGGCGGAAAAAAATAAAAGAGCGTGTGTCGCACCTTAAGTGCAGCAAAACACACTCCCTCTAAAACAATGAATATGGGAAAAGTATATTTTGTATCAGGAATCGATACCAACATAGGCAAGACCTATGCCACGGGTATCCTCGCGAAAAGCATCGCGGAAAAAGGGAAAAGCGTCATCACCCAAAAGATGATTCAGACGGGATGTATAAATACCTCTGAAGATATTGAGGCGCATCGTAAAATACAAGGTATCGGGGAACTGGAGGAAGACCGTATGGGAATCACCTGCCCTTATATCTTCACCTATCCTTGCTCACCGCACATGGCCGCGGATAGGGACGGATGTACGATAGATTATGGGAAAATCTATTCGGCCACCCGCCAATTGCAAGAGAAATATGAATATGTGCTCTTGGAAGGGGCCGGAGGGCTGATGGTCCCTACCGACCATAAAAGGCTTACCATCGACTATGTCCGCGAACATCATTACCCGCTCTTGCTGGTCACGAACGGACGATTGGGAAGTATCAATCAGACCCTCCTGAATATCGAGATGTGCAAGTATCATGATATCCCGGTCGCCTCGCTCATCTATAACCGATATCCCCATGAGGATGAAGCCATCGAGCAAAACACCCTCGATTACCTGCATGAGCGTTACCCGGAGCTTTCCATCCTGCTCTTGCCCGAATGGACCGGACGGGAGCGTATGGATCTGGGGAACCTTCTGGAATAAGAAAAATTTCATGCCTATCTTTGTCCGGAAAGATAGGCATGAACTCCGACAAACATAGGCATCTTTTCCGACAAACATAGGCATAAAAAAATGCAAAAAATTTATCCTCCCAACCTAAAATAAAAAACATATATGTAAATATTCGGAAATGTTTTCGTAACTTCGCCATACAAAAAGACAGATATACACATCTATGAAAAGTAAAAGCTTAGTATCAATCGATCAATGTTCCAAGGAAGACATTCTTCGGATCTTGAATAACGCGGAGAAATTTGAACAAAACCCCAACCGCCGGTTATTGGAAGGGAAAGTAGCCGCTACACTCTTCTTCGAACCCTCTACACGTACCCGTCTGAGTTTCGAGACCGCGGTAAATCGCTTGGGAGGCCGGGTGATTGGATTTCAGGATGCCTCTACGACCAGCTCATCAAAGGGCGAAACGCTGAAAGATACCATCCTGATGGTCAGCAATTATGCCGACCTTATCATCATGCGTCATTATCTGGAAGGAGCGGCCCGTTATGCCTCGGAGGTTACCGACATACCCATTATCAATGCCGGAGACGGGGCCAACCAGCATCCCTCTCAAACCATGCTGGATCTCTATTCCATCCGCAAGACACAAGGCACGCTGAACAACTTGACCATTACCATGGTGGGAGACTTGAAATACGGACGTACGGTACATTCGCTGATTGTTGGCATGTCTCACTTCAATCCGACTTTCCATTTCATCGCCCCGAACGAATTACGTATGCCGGACGAGCAAAAGAACTTCTGCGACCTGCATGGCATCAAGTATTACGAGCACCGGGAATTTACGGAAGAGATCATCAACCAAAGCGATATCCTCTATATGACACGGGTCCAGCGCGAACGGTTCACCGACCTCGAGGAGTATGAACGTGTGAAGAATGTGTATATTCTGAAGAACTCGATGTTGGCAGGAAGCAAGGAAAACCTGCGCATCTTGCACCCGCTTCCACGTGTCAACGAGATAGCATACGATGTGGATGATAATCCGAAAGCCTACTATATCCAGCAGGCGCGCAACGGATTATTCGCCCGTCAAGCCATTATTTGCGAAGTATTAGGTATCTCAATCGATTAAATAGCAATAGTATGTCAGCATTAAAAAATAATAAAGAACTATTAGTAGCCGCCATCAAGAACGGAACGGTAATCGACCATATCCCCCCGACTCAGCTCTTCAAGGTCGCATCTTTGTTGGAGTTGGACAAAATGACACACAACACGATTACGATAGCCAATAACCTCCCCAGCAACCAGTTCGGTTTGAAGGGGATGATCAAAATCTCCGATAAATTCTTTAACGAAGATGAAATAAGCCGTATCGCATTAGTCGCGCCCAACGTTATCCTGAACATCATCCGCGATTATGAGGTGGTCGAAAAGAAATGCGTCTCCCTCCCCAAGGAACTGGTGGGATTGGTGAAATGTAACAATCCGAAGTGTATCACCAATAACGAACCGATGCCGACCCGGTTTGAGGTCATCGACAAAGAGGCGGGAACCATCAAGTGCCATTATTGCGAACGCAAGATCAATAAGGACGATATTATCATAAAATAATGAAACACTCCTGGAAACCCGGCACCATGATTTATCCGCTCCCGGCGGTCATGATCACTTGCGGAAGTACACCCGAAGAATATAACATTATTACCGTGGCATGGGTTGGTACGATTTGTACCAACCCGCCTATGTGTTATATCTCGGTGCGCCCCGAACGCCACTCCTATCCCATCCTGAAAAAGAATATGGAGTTTGTCATCAACCTGACCACGCAAGATCTGGCCTACGCCACAGATTGGTGTGGGGTCAATTCGGGGAAAGAGCATCATAAGTTTGAGGAAATGCACCTGACTCCGGGAAAAGCAGAACGGGTAAGTGCCCCGATCATCGAGGAATCACCCCTCTGCATCGAATGCCGGGTCAAGGAGATTCTCGCTCTCGGGAGCCATGATATGTTTATCGCGGATGTGGTTAATGTCCTGGCCGATGACAAATACCTGAATCCGGAGAGCGGTGCTTTCGACCTCCAGAAGGCCGGACTATTGGCATATGCCCACGGGAAATATTATGGATTAGGCGAGTTGATCGGGAAATTCGGCTGGTCGGTCCAAAAGAAAAAGGGATAAAAAAGATGAGAGTCCTGCTCGTTTCCATCGGATTATTGTTGCTGAGCATATCCGGCTCCGCACAAACCATTCTTCAGGACTACGACAAGCCCTATAATATCGGTGTGCGGGTAGGATTCAATTCCGCCTTTCCTTTGGTCAATTCCTTCACCATCAATGACGAAGCCATCACGGACTACCACATTCATTATAAGGTAGGTTATCTGGCGGCCGTGACCTTCTCGGTCAATTTCAACCGCTATTTTATCCAGCCCAGCATAAGTTGGTACCGGAGTAATGCCGAGATTCAGTTCGACTATCCGCTTTTCAACTCCGGGAACACCAATATAGCCGGTACCCAAAATGCGGTTCTCAAGCTGGACTCAGAAGTCAACTCGCTGGAAGTCCCGATCCTGATCGGGTATCATATCATCAAAGAGGGACCTTATGGCATGAGCATCAAGTTCGGGCCTAAAGGAATCTACCATTATAAAAGCGATTATACCTTGAACTCGTCCGTGGTATCATTCCGGCACGAAAAGGACAATATCCCCTATGCCGTCAATTTTGTTTCAGCCATAGGGGTTACCATCGGACGCCTATTTCTGGATTTCTCTTACGAGTTCGGGCTTCATTCCGTGCGTTCAGACTTTACCTATACGGATGTCCTGACCGGCGAGGAAGGCACCGCGAGCCTCTCCCAACGTACCAACAAGCTCAGTTTCTCCTTAGGATTCATCTTTTGACACATACCGGATTACCTCCCGCACAAATCACGGAACCGGCAATAGGCACATACCTTGTCATTCTCCGTTTGTATAAAATCCAGGGAGCGGTCGAATATCTCCTCCAGACAGGCATGCAATTCCGCTTCGAATTCCTCCTTATAGGTTTGGAAATTCTCTACCCTTTCCGATTTGCTCCGGCCAACTTTCCGGATAACCGTAGGATCAAACTTCTCCTCAAACAACGTACGCAGATAATAGATAGCCGGCTCTATCTCACGCCCTTCATTCTCTTTCCGTCTTCCATACATCCAAGCATAAAGGAATACTTGCATCACGGCTTTCGGACGCTCTTTCGCCTCCTTGTCAAACAGGCCCTGAACCGTATCGAATGCCAATAATCCGCGCCCCGTCTTATAATCCACAATCCGCAAGCGGGAACCAATGGCATCCACCCGGTCAATATACCCTTTCAATCGGATCCGATTCCCATCCGACAAAACCACCTCATCATGCACCTGCTTTTCCGATTCCACATAATGGAACGGGGTATAACGCGCGTCACATTCCACTATCTTCTGGGCATAAATACGGATCATCTCTCCAATCAGATAGTTCTGCCCTTCGAGCGGACGTACCTCTTTACTTTTGAAATAAACCTCCGCAAAAGCACTCCAGATGGCATCAGTCAGTAAATGCTTATCGGTACGGATCCGCTTCAGAATATCGGATGTCACCAGCTTGCCCTGCAATGGTTTATAAAGTATTTCCATCACCTTATGCAGGATGCTCCCGAACACATCACTCTCTATCATCTCAGATACATTCTCCTCCTCTTCGATATGCTCTACATACGAGAAATAGAACTTCAAAGGGCAATCCAGATAGGTATTGATGGCACTAGCCGACAAGGCCCGATCTCCTCCCTCTCCGTAAACAGCCAATTTATTCCATACCTCCGCATCCTTGGCAACACGTATAGGCGGGACACGCGTGGTAGAGACATCATATACCGCTATCTTCTCCTGCAAAGGCACCCCATAGTGGTATTTCAGCTGGAGGACATAACGGCTCACCTCACCGACCTGCAATCCTCCGCTCCGCGAATCATAGAGCAAAGTGACATGCCCGGCACGTTGTATCAACCGGTAAAAATGATACGCCCAGATACTATCCTGATGCTCGTAGGTAGGAAGCGCAAATCCCCGGCGAAGATTATACGGGATAAAGGAATTGGCGGCACGCTTCATCGGGAACACCCCGTCATTCATCGAAAGCAGAATCACCCGGTCGAAGTCAAGCGCACGGGTCTCCAGCACACCCATAATCTGCAATCCCGACAACGGCTCACCCTCGAAAGGAATCGATATCAACTCCGTCATCCGCTTGAGTAACCGGAAGTAGGTATCTATCCGCACATCAACGCCAGCATCCTGTATCAATTCCTTCAGCTTATTGATCGTCGCAAAATAATGGAACACAAACTCCTGCTCGACATCGGATGCCGTGTTTCCCTTCAGCGCCTTCTTTTCCTCATCATCCTCATCGTCCGACCGCAACCGGGCATTCAATTTCTCCAAAATAGTTATCAGATAATCCGAACATTGCGATACGTCTTCCAACGGGGTAAAGATGGCGCTGAGCAACTCTCCCTGCAACAATTCATCGGCCTTTATATAGATACGATTATTCTTCTGGATATCCTCCACCAGACGCAAAGCCTCCTTACCACAAGCCGCCGCGACATATTGATGATTCAAAACGGGAAGCACATCCCGATAATAATACCCAAGGCATCCTTTCCCGTCCGCCCCCGTCTGATAACGCCTGTTCTTCTGCAAGGATAAGATGGCATCCATCAATGAGGCCACCGGCGTATCGATCAACGGATAGCCCATAGTCACATTAATATGCCGGACAGAATCCGGAATGGCGTTCAGCACCGGAATAAGCAAGTGCTCATCCGGAAGCACGATAGCCGTGCGCAAGGCTTCTTCCTCCGTCAGCGCTCCGGTTTGCTGAAAAGATTCCAGCAGATGATAGACCTGTTTCGCCTCGCCAATGGCCGAAGGTACACTGATGACCTCTATATCCGGGATGGGCAAATCCTCATGCGGCACCTTAAAACGGGATGGGAACAGGCTCAGGTTACGTTCCATAAAGAACGAGGCCTTGTTGTCTTTATCCCGAAGGAAAGCAGAGGCGTAATCCCAATAGAAATCCGCCACCCCTCTTCGTTGGAGTTCCAAAAGCAAACGCTCTTCAGAGACCGAAAGGGCATTCAATCCTACAAACACCACCTGCCCGAAAGGGAGCTCCTCGTCCGGATGCCGTTCCAGATATTCTACCGCATCCCGAAACAACATCCCTTCATATCCGCTATTCTTGGAGGCCAATTCCTCGCGAAGCGCTGCATACAAGTCATACAGCACCTCCCATAACTCCAGAAAATGCTTCTTATTGGGCGAATCAGACTTCGGATGGAAAGAAGACCAGAACGAACGTATGGCGGCTATCTGCTCCTCACTCAAAAAACTATAATCATCCTCCAAGGCCTTCAAATCCGTAACATTCACGAACAGCTTCCGGGCATCTACCAGATATTTATCGATGTCATCAAAATCGTTGAGCAACATCTCACCCCAATAGACGAAGTCATCAAAAGCCTCGTCCGAACCGCTCTTCCTCCGGTATATCTCATACAAGCTGAACAAGGTACGAATTCTATCGGCCGGTTGCTTCCCGGAAATACGGGCAAACAAGTCATTAATGGTCCAGATAGAAGGTGAGAAAAGAGGTTTGTCAGCTATCTCCGAAAGATATTTCCGGAAAAACAACCCGGCCCGGCGATTCGGAAACACAAACGCTATGCGATGTATATCCGAGCCATAATGCCCATAAAACAATTCGGCTATACGATATAAAAAAGGCTTCATCCGCTAATTTGTCTCTTTATAAACAGTTTTTTTCTTTCTCTTTCATTTTATCCACATAATCAATAAACGCCCTATTCACGCATTTTACCCCTCCGGCCGTAGGATAATCTCCGCTAAAATACCAGTCCCCCGTATGCTCCGGGCATACCTTATGCAGATTGTCCAGCGTCTGATAGACTATTTCCACCCGGGCTTGCGTACCCGCCGGAGTAAGAAGGCGGACAATCTCATCGGAGATTTCCTCATCCGTAAACGGAGCATAAATCTCTTTCACATAATTGACCATCTGCTCTTTCGGGAGTCCCTCCTGTGCTTTCGATTTCCGATATGCCTCATCAATAACCGAAGCCATTCCCCGTCTCTCAAGCAAGGATATGGCGGCCTTGAACGCGATGAATTGCTCCATGCTCGCCATGTCTATGCCATAATAATCGGGATAACGCACCTGGGGCGAAGAGGAAACGATGATGATTTTTTTCGGATGAAGCCGGTCCAGAATTCCTATGATACTCTGCTTCAACGTAGTTCCCCGCACAATACTATCATCTATAATCACCAGATTATCCTCGTAAGGGACAAGGCTCCCGTAAGTAATATCATAGACATGGGCCGCCAGGTCATTGCGCGTATTCCCCTCGGCTATAAAAGTACGGAGTTTGATATCCTTGATGGCCACCTTCTCAAAACGGATACGTCGGGAAAGGATCTGTTCCAGCTTCTTATGATCCAACTTATCGCCCAACGCCTCGATAAGTTCTATCTTCTGACGATTCAAATGGTTCTCGAACCCCTCCAGCATACCGTAGAAAGCCACCTCGGCCGTGTTGGGTATGAACGAGAACACCGTATGTTCCAGTTCATCTCCGATCTTCGTCAGGATAGGGTTCACCAGCTCCTCGCCCAAACGTTTCCGCTCCCGGTAAATATCCGTATCGCTCCCCCGGCTGAAGTAGATACGCTCGAAAGAGCAAGCGCTTTTCTTCTTGGGTTCATTGATTTGCTCCAACCGCATCTCGCCCTTCTTATTCATCAAGATAGCCTGCCCCGGCTGAAGCTCGTGGATGCTATCCGCCTGTACGTTCAATACGGTTTGAATCACAGGACGCTCGGAAGCCACCACCATAATCTCCTCATCTTTATACCAGAAGCCCGGACGGATTCCCCACGGGTCGCGTACGGCAAACGACTCTCCGCTTCCCGTCAATCCGCAAATGACATAGCCTCCATCCCATGAAGGGGAAGAACTCTTCAGGACATTGGCCAAATCAATTCGCTCTTCGATGGTACGGGTGATATCCATCCCTTCCAACCCCTCTTCTTTACATATATTATATAGGCGCTCCACCTCGCGGTCCAATCGGTGCCCCACCTGTTCCAGCATGATATAAGTATCGGCATATTTACGCGGATGTTGTCCGTGGGCCGTAATATCGGCAAATATCTCATCCACATTCGTCAGATTGAAATTCCCGCAAAGCGCCAGGTTCTTCGCCCGCCAGTTATTCCGCCTCAAAAAAGGATGCACGTAGGAAATCCCGCTCTTTCCCGTCGTAGAATAGCGCAGATGCCCCATGTAAAGCTCTCCCGCAAAAGGCAGACATTGCTCGGCATATACCGCATCGTGCATTTGCCCGGCCGATAAATCCTTGAAATGTTCATGCACATTCGAGAAAATCTCCGTAATCGCGCCTGCTCCCAATCCCCGCTCGCGGAACATATACTCCTCACCCGGATTGGCTTTCAGCTTCACACAAGCCAGCCCCGCGGCCTCCTGACCCCGATTATGCTGCTTTTCCATCAACAAGTACAGCTTGTTCAATCCATACATCCAGGTTCCATACTTCTCTTCGTAAAAAGTCAAAGGTTTTAAAAGGCGGATCAACGCCACACCGCATTCATGTTTCAAAGATTCCATATCCAAATTATTATTTAGAACACAAAGTAACGAAATTCCGGACTAAAGTAAAATAGTTAAAATTCTATTTTTCCTTTCAAATTACAATATAAAAGCAAATAAGCTAAATGTAGTTTCAAATTATAAGATAATATACAAATATATTATCAAATAGTTATATACATTACACCAAC
>DWYO01000336.1 GCA_019118725.1 Candidatus Parabacteroides intestinavium
TAATCCGTTTCGTATGCTATATAATTGACAAAGATATAGATTTTATTTAAGAGTATACTCTTTTTGACGCTTCTTTTGCCGTTTTTTCACACGAAAAGGTATATCAATCAAAAACGGCAGGACATTCCGGAGAGTTTCAAGGCATGAAACTGTAGTTTCATCCTATGAAACAAAAGTTTCGTCCCTTGAAACTCATTCGCACCCCAAGTCAGCAAAAGCAAAAATGCGTTTTTTCCCTCAAGAACGCAAGGCAAGTCTATTCCAATTCCGGATTATTCTCGCTATCTTTGCGCCGTAAAAACAGATAAGACCTTATGGCATCTTCAAAAGAAATGACGGCAGGAGCATCCTTGCCGCTTATTTTTAACTTCACATTGCCGCTATTGTTAGGCAACCTGCTTCAGCAAACCTACTTTTTGATTGATGCGGCTATAGTTGGAAAGTTTTTAGGGATAAACGCATTAGCTTCGGTTGGTGCGAGTACATCGGTCGTTTTTCTGATATTAGGCTTTTGCAACGGATGCTGTTGCGGATTCGGCATTCCCGTGGCGCAAAAGTTTGGCGCGCGCGACTACTCGACCATGCGCCGCTATGTATCCGTTGGGTTGCACCTGGCGGCATTCATGTCTGTCTTCATCGCTATTGTCACCAGTATTTTCTGTTTCGACATATTGAAAATGATGCAAACCCCGGAGAATATCTTCCGAGATGCTTATCTATTTTTGCTGATCACCTTCATCGGTGTCCCATGCACCTTCTTTTACAACCTGCTGGCCAGCATCATCCGTGCCTTGGGAGATAGCAAAACGCCCTTCTATTTCCTGCTGTTCTCTACGGTATTAAACATCATCTTAGACCTGTTTCTTATCCTCATCTTGGGATGGGGAGTCATGGGAGCCGCAATAGCGACCGTTTTCTCACAAGGAGTATCAGCAGTACTCTGCTATTTTTACATGTACAAACGCTTTCCCATCATGCAGACCAACCAAGAAGAGAAACAATTTGATTCCGCTCTGGCGCGAACATTATTATACATAGGTGTCCCCATGGGCCTGCAATTCTCAATTACAGCAATCGGAAGCATCATGCTGCAAAGTGCGAACAATGCTCTCGGAACAGCTTGTGTTGCAGCATTCACAGCTGCCATGCGCATCAAGATGTTCTTCCTTACCCCATTTGAAAGTTTAGGTATCGCCATGGCGACCTATGTAGGGCAAAACTATGGAGCCGGAAAACCGGAACGGGTATGGCAAGGCATCAAATCCAGTTCGTTGATGATGGCCATCTATGCCGTATTCACGTTTGCCATATTGATGCTCTTTTCGCGTCAGATACTTTACCTGTTCGTCGATCCCAGCGAGTTGGAAATCCTCAAGGACGCGACCCTCTTCCTGCATGTCACAGCCGTATTCTTCCCGCTGGTCGGTATCCTGTGTATCCTGCGTTACTCCATTCAAGGAGCCGGATTCACCAACCTGGCCATGTTTTCCGGAGTGGCAGAGATGATTGCCCGTATATTGGTCAGCATCATAGCCGTACCTATATGGGGCTATCTGGCGGTATGCTTCGGTGATTCTACCGCGTGGCTTTTCGCCGATCTGTTCCTCATTCCGGCATTCTTTTATGTCTATAAGAAAATCAAAACAATACGTTATAAAAACTGAGGTATCATGAAACAATTATTTTTCAGCTTGGCTACAGCTCTTCTGCTGACCGGATGCGGGCAGAAGAGTTCTCAACCCGATCAAGTGCAAACGAAAGAAAAAGCACAACCAGAGAGCGTGTATAAAGAGCTAAACACCCAGCAAGTGGGAAACGTAAAGGTTACCTGGATTCAGGATGTTGCCACCCAACAATCACCGGACATCTTCCCGGATGCTCCGGAAAGTCTGATTGACAGCTTAGCATTGCAAATGGGAATCCCCTCCTCTATCAGCACATTTCTGGTAAAGACAGACAGTGCCACGATTCTTTTCGACACCGGCTTAGGAGGAAAAAACAGCCAATTACCCTACTTGCTTGACTCCATAGGGGTCAAACCAACCGATATCCGTTATCTTTATCTTACCCATCTGCATGGCGACCATATTGGAGGCATGATGAATGGGGATGAACGAGTATTCCCTCACGCCGAAGTCTATGTGGCCCAACAGGAATATGAAGGATGGATGCAAATGGCAAACGACAAAAAAGCGCAGGTGGTCAAGATCATGAACGCCTACAAAAAGCAATTACACCTGTTTGCATTTGGCGACACGCTTCCCGGAAACGTTGTTGCCATTGATGCTGTCGGCCATACTCCGGGACATACCGTCTATCAAGCAGGCAAATTACTAATTGTCGGAGATATCCTGCATGGTATCGCACTCCAGCTCGAACATCCGGATATTTGCCCGACTTACGACATGGATAAGACAAAAGCGACCGAATCCCGCAAGCGGATTTTGAATTACGCATCAGAAAATAACCTGATGATGGCCGGAATGCACTTTCCCGCTCCCGGATTCATGAAGCTCCATTAATGATCATAGCCTACTTGAGGATGTGCCGGAAAAGATAAAAAAGCGCATCCTCAAAAGCATGTTCCTACAAATACCCTACTTTAACGGCACATACTTCTTAAAATAAAACCGCATTTAAAGTGTGTGCTATTTTAAAAATATGTATTTTTGCATCAGACAGACTTAATCAACAAAAAAAACGATGAAAAAAGAGTTTATAATCGGCCTGCTTCTGCTATTGTGCTGTTTTCAGCTCATTCAGGCTCAGGACACTACTACTATACTACCCCAGACAGAATTCGTACCACCCGTTTCGGAGGAGGAAACGAACGACACCCTCTTTACAATCAGTGAAAAGGAACTGCCCGATTTGCGCGTGCGTTTTAAAGAACTGAATGCCGAATTTACAAAACCTTTGAATCCGACAGAACATCTGCAGCAATTGTTGACTAAAGATATCCTGCAAATGTGCCCGGAAGCACTTGCTTTGATCGCATCTGCCCAAGATACGACACATCTTTTCGATGCGTCGGTTACTTTCCGTGACACCATCATTGTCAACCCGATTTTCATGCCGCTGCTCTTTCGAGGCAATCACTTACCTAAAAATATCTCTTTCGTAAAAAAAGATCCGTTGGCTCCTAACTTTACCCCGAAACCTTTATATACGCCAGATTCTATTTTTACCGATTATTTAAGAGAAAAAGAGACGATTGACCAGACGGCCGAATACATGGAGAGTAATTTCCCCTCTTATTTCCGCTACTCCTTGCGCTCGATGCCCAAAGAAACTATCCAGCCTAAGGTCATGAGAAAGGAATTGACCCACAACATTACCTTAGCCGTCAAAAGCGATGTAAATGTGAATGACATGGAAGCTCCGGCTAAATTCATTCCTGAACGACGTTATTGGACTTCTCATTTTGAAAGCTCCATACAGTTCGCACAAAACTATATATCTCCCAACTGGCATAAAGGGGGAAACAGTTCGTTAAACTTGAACAACCGCGAGTATGTGACGTATAATTACGAGAAAAATCGCGTGAAGATAGCAAATGAATTGGAAATAAAGAATAATGTATATACCGCTCCCAACGACACATTGCGCAGTTACAAAGTGAGCGATGATGTATTCCGCCTGCATACCAACATTGGTTATCAGGCTTTCTACAAATGGTATTATACGTTTGATATGGAATTCAAGACACAGTTGCTGAGCAGTTTCGAGGAAAATCAGGATATAAAACAATCCGGATTCCTGGCTCCGTTCACGCTCAATATCGGTCTCGGTATGAAATACGACTTGAACAAGACTTTCGAAAAGAAGTACAAATCATTGACATTCAATATAAACATCGCACCGTTGGCTTATACTTACCGGAAGACCATAGACGGAGACATTAAACTGGAAAGCCACTTCAAAGCTAAAGAAGACGGAACCTATCCGACTTCGGAAAATCTGTTTGGTTCGACTATCAATGCCACTCTGAACTTCCAGTTCAACCGGAATGTCAGCTGGTACTCTCGTTTCTACTACAACACCAGTTATCAACGTATAGAGGGTGAATGGGAAAACCGTTTCACGTTTACCTGGAGTCGGTTCTTCTCTACCAATATCACATTAAATATGCGCTATGATGATGGTGTGGCTAAAAACGAAGATTTCGACAGCTATCTCCAAATCAACGAGCTACTCAGCTTCGGATTCAATTACAAATGGTAAAAAAAGGTCGTTTTCTATCAAAAAAAGTATCAAAAATATCGGAATATCCGATTTATTTTATATTTTTGTCAAGAGGTAATAGGATAGAGTACGAGGGGTTATGAGTAAGGGTAGCAAGAATTTGATTTTTTATGTGATAATGGTCGCCGTTCTCGGAGCGTTAATGTATCTGATTGTCAAGGGAGGTGAGGCCCAGCAATTAGAAAGCGCGATTACGCTAACGGCCGATGCACCGCATAATCTGGCAGAAGGGTTTGAGGTGTTCCAAAGTCTGGTCATGAATCACATCCAATCCTCGTTAGGTATTTTATTACTACAGATTATCGTCATCCTGCTGACCTGCCGGTTATTCGGCTGGTTGTTCATGAAAATAGGACAACCTACAGTCATCGGAGAAATTGTTGCCGGTATTGTGTTAGGTCCATCCGTTTTAGGGAACCTCTTTCCAGAGGCTTCCGCATTTCTTTTTCCGATAGACTCGCTACAGAACATCAACATGCTCAGCCAATTCGGTTTGATACTCTTCATGTTTGCCATTGGTATGGAACTTAATCTTACCGAAGTCCGGAAAAAACTGAATGAAACCATTCTGATCAGTCATACCAGCACCATCTTCCCATTTTTTCTGGGAATGATCACGGCCTATTTCTTATACACAAAATATGCTTACGAAAGCACCCCATTCCTTTCGTTCGCACTATTTGTGAGCATAGCCCTCAGTATTACAGCATTCCCGGTATTGGCACGAATCATCCAAGAAAAGGGATTGACCAAGACCCACCTCGGGACTTTATCGCTGGCAAGTGCCGCCAACGGAGATATTACCGCCTGGTGCCTGTTAGCGGTTGTCGTTGCGATAGCCCAAGCCGGGACAATGCTCAGTGCAATCTACAACATTGCTTTTTCGTTCATTTACCTGTTGATTATGGGCGGCGCCATCCGTCCGTTCCTGCAGATGATCGGAAATGTTTATCATAACAAAGAAGTAGTAGATAAAGGACTGGTCGCACTAATGTTCCTTTTACTGATAGCCTCCTCTTTCCTAACCGAAATTTTAGGGCTGCATGCCCTTTTCGGCGCTTTTATTGCCGGGGTAGTAATGCCCGACAATCTAAAATTCCGGAAAATCATGACGGAAAAGGTGGAGGATGTATCGTTGGCGTTATTCCTGCCGTTGTTCTTCGTCTCAACTGGATTACGCACCGAATTAGGGCTATTAGACAGTCCGGAGTTATGGACCATGTGCGGTATATTCATTCTTGTCGCTATCATCGGAAAATTCGGAGGCACATTGGTTGCCGCCCGATTCGTAGGAGAAACGTGGAAAGACAGTCTTTATATCGGAGCTTTAATGAATACACGAGGATTAATGGAGTTGGTGGTGCTTACTATCGGCTACGATATGAAGATTCTTACGCCTCCCATCTTTGTCATGTTAGTCCTGATGACATTAGTCACGACTTTCATGACAACACCGCTTATCTCATTCATCCAATTCTGCTATAAGACCCGTGAGAAATTCCGTTCGCAAAAAAGCGTTGAGCCAGCCAAGCCCGGAGTGTTCAAAGTGCTGCTTTCATTTGGACGTGCCAGCAACGGACAAGTCATGCTGGACGTGGCGCATCAGATGTTCTCGCACAAAAAAGACAAACTGGAGATTACCGCATTGCACCTTACTGTCGGACCGGATGTCAATCCGATGCATGCCGACAATTTCGAAGAGGTAAGTTTCGGACCGATTCTCTATGGAGCTCAAAAACTCAACATTCCGCTTAAAACACGTTATGAAATTTCTAATAACGCCGGACAAGATATCTGTAATATTGCCAATCAAGAAGGATATGATTTCCTATTGGTAGGCGCCGGTATCACGATGAGTGACCTTCCTGCCGATATTGCCGCTACACGTTACCGGGCTTTCTTTATTTACAAATTTCTGCGTCATTTCAAAGCTCCAGAATCATGGTTTTATCCCGGTGAATTGCTGAAAGATAAGACAAAGACATTCATCGAACAAAGCCACTGCCCCGTAGGTGTATTTGTCAACCGGCAGTTTGTAAAGGCAACACATACCCTTATATTGGTTCGTTCAGAAGCGGACTCGTTTCTTTTCACCTATGGCGAGACTTTGCAACAGAGTACTTTCACCGAATTAGCCATTCTTAATCTTTCGGACGAGGAAGCTGCAGACTATACGCCTCTGCGCCGTGCCATCACCGAGTTTGCCGATCTCAAGAAGAAAGGCCGTTTGTTAAGCGACAGGAAGCTTAGTGAAAATCTGCTTTCTGCCTACAATTTCATGCTGGTCAGCTACGACACTTGGAATAGCATTTCAGAAACAGAGAAAATTGCTCTTCAAAAAATGCCATCCACCTTAATCCTCAGCAAACCGACCCAAAAACTGAAACAAGAATAATTTTTATAACTCAATGCGATAAGCCTTTAGTTTGTTATAAAGGGTTTTACGGTCTATTCCCAACATCTGCGCTGCCCGGGTCTTATTGAAATTACATTCACGGAGCGCATTGCGAATTATATTTATCTCGTATGATTCGTCTTTCAATAGCTGA
>DWYO01000033.1 GCA_019118725.1 Candidatus Parabacteroides intestinavium
AGTTTATTAATAATTGTCATTTAAAAGATAATCACCATGAAGGTATGGATAAATTGTCAGATTCCGTTATGTCTAAATTTTTCGTTGAGGATAATTATGATTCGAAAGAAATATTTCGGGTGATCAAAATGATTCCTATGCATTTTCGTTTGCCTTTTCTAATGTCTGTCAATGGATTTAAATATAAAGAGATTGCAGAACTAACCGGATTATCAATCGGAACTATCAAAAGTAGGATTTTTTATTGTAAACGGAAATTGAAAAGGTTATTGGGTGATTTTTGTAATTGAAGGTTGAATATGGATAAAAGTAAGTTTATTGGCATTTTGACTTCTGGAGGTGATGCACCGGGCATGAACGCTGCCATACGTGCTGTTACGCGTGCCGCCATTTATAATGGATTCAGGGTCAAAGGAATATATCGGGGCTACGAAGGTTTGATTATCGGAGAAGTCAAAGAAGTTACGACGGAAGATGTTAGCAACATCATCCAGCGCGGGGGAACGATTCTGAAAACAGCGCGTTCAAAAGAATTTGCAACTGCCGAAGGACGGCGCAAAGCTTATGAGGTAATGCAAAAAGAAAATATCGGCTATTTGGTGGTTATCGGAGGAGACGGGTCTTTGAGAGGTGCTCGCACGTTTGCCGATGAATATGAAGATGTAGTCTGTATCGGTTTGCCCGGAACGATAGACAATGATTTATGGGGAACGGATGTTACCATCGGTTATAGTACGGCGTTGAATACAATTATGGAATGTGTGGATAAAATTCGGGATACGGCTACTTCCCATGAACGTATATTTTTTGTAGAGGTGATGGGACGTGATGCGGGATTCTTGGCACAGAACAGTGCGATTGCTTCAGGGGCAGAGGCTGCTATCATTCCGGAAGACCAGACAGATGTGGATCAGTTAGAGAAATTTATCAGTCGGGGATTTCGCAAGACAAAGAATAGCAGTATCGTCATTGTTTCGGAAAGTCCTAAAGATGGCGGGGCAATGCATTACGCCGAACGGGTACGCAAGGAATATCCGCAATATGATGTGAGGGTCTCTATCTTGGGGCATTTGCAACGTGGAGGTGCGCCCAGTGCTGAGGACCGAATCCTTGCTAGTAGATTAGGAGAGGCTTCTATTCAAGCGATAATGGAGGAGCAGCGCAATGTGATGATTGGCATACATAATAACGAAATCGTTTACGTACCTTTTATTGAGGCGGTCAAGCGTGACAAGCCGATAGATAAAAATCTTATCCGTGTGTTGGATGAATTATCTATATAGTCTCATTATCGGGAGGAAAACTGTTGACCAGTACCAATAGCAAATAGGATTCGGAATTTTTCTTGAAAAAGAGGCATGGGGCTTTTAATGGCTAATTAAATCCCATGCCTCTTGTTTTTCTTGTTTTATTTGCTTGAATTCTTTTTTTGTAAGCGGGTAATAATTATCTTTGTAGAAATAATCTCTAAAAAATTAAAGGCTATGAAGTACAAATTATTGGTAGTCGATGTGGACGGCACATTGCTGAACGACAAGAAAGAGATAACTGCGCATACACGCTCGGCCTTGATGAAAGCCCAGCAGATGGGGGTGCATGTTGTATTGTCTTCCGGACGTCCTACCGGAGGAATTCTTCCCTTGGCGAAAGAATTGGAGCTGAATAATTATGGGGGATTTGTTATTTCCTACAACGGTGCGCAAATCATAGATATGACAAGTGGCAAGGTTTTGTTCGACAAACGAATTGACCCGATGCTTATTCCGTACTTGGATAAGAAAGCCAAAAAGAATGATTTTGCTATTTTTACTTATAAAGGAGATGAGATTCTGACAGACCGGCCTGATAATTTCCATATTCGTCAGGAGGCGGATTTGAATAATCTGCATATTCGGGAAGTTGCTGATTTCCCGGCTGCAATTGACTTTGAGCCCTGCAAATGTATTTTAGTGAGCGATGATGAAGAGGAACTGGTGGGGTTGGAGAATCATTGGAAGCGAAGACTGGCGGGCGCGGCCGAGGTATTCCGTTCCGAAGATTATTTCCTGGAAGTGGTCCCGCCGACGGTAGATAAGGGAAACACCCTTGCGCTCCTGATGGATATGTTGAAATTGGATAAAGAAGAGGTTATGGCCATAGGAGATGGCGCGGCTGATGTACCGATGCTTCAGCTGGCCGGACTGGCCGTAGCGATGGGGAACGCCCGGGATTCGGTGAAGGTTTGTACGGACCAGACGACATTGACCAACGAACAGGATGGCGTGGCGGTAGCTATCGAGATGGCGATATTATCAACCATTCGCCTGACGGAAATTCCGCTTGACCAGATGAACGCGCGTGCGAAACATGCCCTAATGGGTAACTTGGGAATCCAATATACATACGCCTCGGAAGATCGCGTGGAAGCTACGATGCCGGTAGACGAACGTACCCGTCAACCGTTCGGAATCCTGCATGGAGGTGCTACGTTGGCTTTGGCCGAAACCGTAGCGGGGCTTGGCTCGATGCTCTTGGTAAAGCCGGATGAAATCGTAGTCGGAATGCAGGTGAGCGGAAATCATATCTCATCGGCACACGAAGGGGATACGGTACGCGCAGTGGGTACGATTGTCCATAAAGGACGTTCATCGCATGTATGGAACGTAGATGTGTTCACCTCGACCGACCGTTTGGTATCTTCCATTCGTGTAGTAAACAGTGTGATGAAAAAGAAATGATGACAGAAGAATCTTATTCGGTAATAGACAGGTTAATACGACAAGGGAGGTGCTTCGCGTTGTGGCGCATTCCGGGTGAAGATACAGTTCATTTCCGGATGCAGACCACCGGAAGCCCTGACCTATTTTATGATTTATCGGCATTGAACGGGCGGAGCGGTTTTGTAATCGCTCCGTTTTATGTTTCAGAAAAGCATCCGATTGTGCTGATTCAGCCCGATTGCTTTGCTATGCCGGAAGAGGTGCCGGAGTATCCGCAGATGGACATGGAAGTCTTTGCCCCGAGGGAATTTCATCCTTCAGAGGAAGCTCAGGAAAAGGCGCGGTATGGCCGGACCTTCCGGAAGTTTTGGGCCGCGTTGGACGAAGGGCAGGAAGAGAAACTGGTGCTTTCGCGAAGTTTTACCTGGGAAAGCGCGGAACGGCTTTCTCCCGGCAAAGCTTTTTTCCGGGCGTGCAGACATTATATTTATTCTTATGTGTATCTTTGCCATACGCCACAGACCGGGACGTGGATGGGAGGGACTCCTGAAATCCTGCTTGCCGGAGAGGGCAGACATTGGCAAACGATTGCTTTAGCCGGGACACAACATTTGGTGAACGGACAGCTTCCCAAACCTTGGGACGAAAAGAACATGCGCGAACAGCAACTGGTGGCCACTTACATTCGGGAACAGCTCGGACGATTGGGTATTCAAGCCGAAGAACAGGGGCCTTACTCGGCTTTTGCGGTTGAACTGGCGCATCTTCGGAGTGACTTCCGGTTTGAGTTGTCTGATACGCGGCATTTGGGGGATTTGCTGGATTTGTTGCATCCGACTCCGGCCGTTTGCGGATTGCCCAAAGAGCCGGCTTATCGTTTTATTTTGGAGCATGAGGGATATGACCGGGCTTATTATTCCGGTTTTATCGGCTGGATTTCTCCGTCAGGGCGGACAGATCTGTATGTGAATCTCCGTTGCGCCACCTTGCAGGATAATGGCTATACCCTTTTCGCCGGTGGCGGATTATTGGCTTCATCTCGCTTGGATGAAGAATGGCAAGAGACAAATGACAAAATGCAAACAATGAAGAAAATAATAGAATAATCATTTATGTATTCAGATAAAAAGAATATCCTTCAACTGGTTGCCTTACTGAGGGCTCATGAGATACGGAACGTCGTGCTTTGTCCGGGCAGCCGCAATACTCCTATCATTCATACCTTGGCAAACCATCCGTATTTTACCTGTTATTCCGTTACGGATGAGCGCAGTGCCGGCTTCTTTGCCCTGGGATTGGCATTGAGCGGTGGACGTCCGGCGGCTGTGTGCTGTACTTCTGGGACTGCGCTTCTGAACCTGCATCCGGCTGTGGCTGAAGCTTTTTACCAGCAGGTGCCGTTGGTGGTGATTTCGGCAGACCGTCCGGCGTCTTGGATCGGACAGATGGACGGACAGACACTTCCGCAACCGAATGTGTTTGGTCCGTTGGTGAAAAGCTCGGTCAACTTGCCGGAAATTCATACTTCCGAAGAAGAATGGTATTGCAATCGGCTTGTCAATGAAGCTTTGCTGGAGTTGAATCATCATGGAAAAGGACCGGTGCATATCAATGTCCCGATATCCGAACCCCTGTTTCAGTTTACGGCAGAAGATTTACCCGATGTGCGTGTCATTACCCGTTATCAGGGGCTGAATGTCTATGACCGCCAGTATGATGACTTGATCACTCGCTTGAACGGCTATACGAAGCGCATGATGGTGGTTGGCCAGATGAACTTGATTTACCTCTTTGAACGGAAAATCTGCAAGTTGCTTTACAAGCATTTTGCTTGGTTGACGGAGCATACGGGCAATCAGACCGTCCCGGGGATCCCGGTGAAGAATTTTGATGCGATTATTTATTCCTTGCCGGAAGAGGAACAGGCGAAGCTGGTGCCGGATTTGCTGATTACCTATGGCGGGCATGTCGTTTCCAAACGATTGAAGCAGCTTTTACGCAAACATCCGCCGAAAGAGCATTGGCATGTAGCGGCCGACGGGCAGGTGGCGGATACGTTCTGTTCGCTGACCACCGTCATCGAGATGGATCCTTTTGAATTTCTGGAGAAGATCGCTTATCTGTTGGAGAATAAACCTTGCGAATACCCGAAGCGGTGGGAACAGCTCTCGAAACAGATGGCCGAACCGGATTTCGCCTTTTCGGAAATGGCGGCTATCGGCAAGGTCTTGAAGTCGCTCCCGACCGATGCGGTGTTGCATTTGGCGAATAGCTCTACGGTCCGCTATGCGCAGCTTTTCCAGATTCCGGATAGCGTGGAGGTGTGTTGCAACCGGGGAACGAGCGGCATAGAGGGGTCGCTCTCTACGGCTCTGGGGTATGCGTGGGCATCCGATAAGCTGAACTTTGTCCTTATAGGCGACTTGAGTTTCTTCTATGACATGAATGCACTGTGGTGCAATCATTTGCGAGGTAATCTGCGTATTATGCTGCTCAATAATGGGGGAGGAGAAATCTTCCAGTCGTTGCCTGGACTGAAGATGGAAGCGCGTACACATCGTTTCGTGACCGCTTTGCATCAGACGAAAGCAGAGGGCTGGGCTCAAGAGCGTGGGTTTGATTATACGGCAGTTCATACGATGGAAGAACTGGATGCCGCGCTGTCCGACTTCATGCAGGCCGACCAGCAGGGAAATCCGAAGTTCATGGAGGTCTTTACCGATAAGGCGGAAGACGTTCGTTTGCTGAAAGAATATTATCATGGATTGAGAAAATGACAAAACAACGAAGAAAAGATGGAAACAAAGCGTGAATGGAAAACGATTAAGGAATACAAGGAGATTTTGTTTGAAATGTATCAGGGCATTGCCAAGATTACGATTAACCGCGAACGGTATCGCAATGCGTTTACGCCAACGACCGTTACCGAGATGAGTGATGCCTTTTATATTTGTCGTGAACGGCAAGACATCAACGTGGTTGTCTTGACGGGGGCCGGTGACAAGGCCTTCTGTTCAGGAGGGGATATGCATGTAAAAGGCCGTGGCGGTTATGTGGGGACAGATGGCGTGCCGCGGCTGAATATCCTCGATGTGCAGAAGCAGATCCGTTCGCTTCCGAAACCGGTAATCGCGATGGTGAATGGCTATGCAATCGGAGGCGGGCATGTGTTGCATGTCGTCTGTGATTTGACCATTGCTTCCGAGAATGCCCGGTTCGGACAGACGGGGCCGCGCGTGGGTAGCTTCGATGCGGGGCTGGGCTCTTCTTATCTGGCTCGCTGCGTAGGGCAGAAACGGGCACGCGAGATTTGGTTCCTTTGCCGGCAATATACGGCGCAGGAGGCGTATGAAATGGGCATGGTGAATAAAGTAGTCCCCTTGGATAAGCTGGAAGACGAAGTGGTGGAATGGGCTGAGACCATGATGCAGCACAGTCCCTTGGCGCTTCGTATGATTAAGGCGGGACTGAATGCGGAACTGGACGGCCAAATCGGCATTCAGGAATTGGCGGGCGATGCGACCATGCTTTACTATATGACGGATGAGGCACAGGAGGGAGGCAAGGCTTTCCTTGAAAAGCGCCGGCCTCGGTTTGAGGATTATCCCAAATTCCCCTAATCTTGAACACGGGTTATGTATAAAATAGAGATAGTACCGAAGACCTTGCATTTCAAACAACCGGCAGGGACTTCTCGGGGAATTTATACGACACGGCAAGTGTGGTATTTGCGTCTTACATCGGATAGCCAACCCGGACGGGTGGGTATAGGCGAGTGCGCTCCGCTTCCGAAGTTGAGTTGTGACGATCTGCCTGATTACGTGGAGATACTTTCCCGTGTTTGTGCGGAATTTGAGCAGAAGGGTCAGATAGACAAGGAGGCATTACGCCCATATCCGTCCATCCTTTTCGGATTGGAGACTGCCGTTCGCCAATACGAGCGTGGAACCCTGAAACTTTGGGATACCCCGTTCTCCCGAGGTGAGCAGGGCATTCCTATTAACGGATTGATTTGGATGGGTAGTTATGACATGATGTTGAAACAGATAGAAACCAAGATGCAGGTAGGCTTCCGATGTATCAAATTGAAGATAGGAGCGATCAATTTTGAGGAAGAACTATCCTTGCTGCGATTTATCCGTCAGCATTTCACTCCCCAAGAGGTCGAGCTTCGCGTGGATGCCAATGGCGCATTTTCACCGGCCGATGCGTTGGATAAATTGAACCGTTTGGCAGAACTGGACCTTCATTCCATTGAGCAACCCATTCGTGCCGGGCAATGGGACGAGATGGCACGGCTTGCTTCCGAAACGCCGCTTCCCATAGCGTTGGATGAGGAGTTGATAGGAATTCATCCGTTGGCAGAAAAAAAGCGGATGCTGGAATATATCCGTCCGCAATATATTATATTGAAACCTTCGTTGCATGGGGCTTTTTGTGGATCGGAGGAGTGGATCCGGGAGGCTGGGCGGCTTCATATAGGCTGGTGGATAACTTCAGCTCTTGAATCTAACATCGGATTGAACGCCATAGCTCAATGGTGTGCAACGTTTGACAATCCTTGTCCGCAGGGATTAGGCACCGGTGCTTTGTTTACCGATAATGTTCCCATGCCGCTTGAGGTTCGAAAAGACTGTTTGTGGTTTGATCCCGCGAAAAAAACTTTTTTGTAAAAAAAGTGGATAAATATTTTGCAAATATAAAAAGAATACTTATCTTTGTCATGTCAAAAGGAAATGAGAAATATAAAGATCTATAAATCCTTTTTTTCATAGTTAAGGTTTTGGTTAAGAGGGGAAGTTGCTCGTTGAGAGTCGCTTCCTTTCGCTTTTTATATACTTCCCCTGTTTGATCTGTTTGCCGTGAACTCGCTATTCTATGGAATCGGCGGGATAAACAACCCCTAATTGCCGACGGATTTCATCAATGATTTCTATCGTAGTCAGCGAATTGGCATGACTATTAATGGCTGATTCCCGTTTGCCGGTCTCGATCAAGTCGATAAATTCGGCTACTTCATAATAATATTCATCCTTCTCGGTTGGAACGGTTAAATCAATTGGAGCCGGAACAATTCCTTTTCCGGAAGAGGCGGCCGGACGGGGATGCCATGTCACTTGACCGATTTGATTTATTCTGTTCAGAACCAAATTGCCCTCTTCGCCTTCTATTTCAGTGGGCAAGGATGAATTGGCTATTTTAGAATAGAGAATGGTCGCGTTCATGCCTTCATAATCAAAATTTACGGCACCTTGTCCATCTACTCCGCTACTTAGGATAATGCCTGAAGCCATTATTTTCTGGGGGCGACCGAATAGGACGACCATAGGATAGATGGTATAAATGCCGATATCCATCATAGCCCCGTTGGAAAGTTCCGGATTGAATGCGTTCAACACGATTCCTTCCTTGAATTTATCGTAACGGGAAGAGTATTGACAATAAGCTGAGAAATAACGCCGGATAACTCCTGCTTTGGGAAGCGCTGCTTGCAAGGCTTTGAAGTTTGGCGTGAGCGTCGGCTTCATAGCTTCCATCAGTGTTACGCCATATTGTTCAGAAGCCGAAATCATAGCCCGGACCTCCCGTGCATTTGAAGCCATAGGCTTTTCGCAAAGTACATGCTTCCCCTGCTTCATGCAAAGGATGCTTTGCCGGGCATGCATGAAATTGGGGGAGGCGATATAAACCGCATCAATGACATCACTTTTTGCCATTTCTTCCAATGACGTGAATCGGTATGGGATATGGTATTTCTCGGCAAATTCATCTGCTCTTTCTTGTGTTCGGGAATAAACTGCGGTCAGTTCGAACCGTTCGTCTTGTTTGGCTCCGGCTATTACCCAATCAGTAATGAAATTGGTTCCGACTATTCCGAAACGAATCTTTTTCATCATGGTGGAATTTTTGTTTTTTGAAACTTGAAGTCAGTAGTTGAGATTCAGAAACTTGTTGCTCTTTTCCGATTTCCAAATACCAACTACTGACTGCTATATGTAAGAAGCTGTTTTGAATTTTTATAAAAAGCTGGAATAAATTCCAAACAGCTTCTAAAAATACCGTTACTTTCTGAACGGAGCTTTTACTACCTGTGCTTTCAAGTTCCGGTTGCGTACTTTAATATATATTTCAGAGCCGGCTTTAGAGAAAGCGGTTTGTACATAGCCTAATCCGATACCTTTCTTTAATACCGGTGACATAGTGCCAGAGGTAACGACTCCGATAGGATTACCTTCCGCATCAACTATTTCGTAACCATGGCGTGGAATACCTTTGTCTACCAGTTCGAAGGCACAAAGCTTGCGTGTCACACCTTCTTTCTTCTGCCGTTCCAGTTCGGCACGATTGGTGAAATTCTTGCCTTCCGCAAATTTTGTGATCCATCCCAATCCGGCTTCGATCGGAGAAGTGGTATCATCCAGGTCATTTCCATACAGGCAATATCCCATTTCCAGACGCAACGTATCCCGTGCGCCTAAGCCGATGGGCTTGATTCCTTCCGGTTTTCCGGCTTCAAAGATCGCGTTCCAGATAGTCAGCGCATCGCTCGGATAGAAATAAAGTTCGAATCCTCCGGCACCTGTATAGCCCGTATTGGAGATAATGACATTCTTGCATCCGGCAAATTCGCCTGTTGTAAAATGATAATAGGGGATAACAGACAGGTCCACCGGAGTCAGGCGTTGTAACACCTCCTGCGCCTTCGGGCCTTGTATAGCCAATTGCGCCATGTTGTCTGATGCGTTTTCCAGTTCGGCACCGACCGTATTGTGGCTTACGCACCAGTTCCAGTCTTTTTCGATATTGGCGGCATTGACAACCAGCATATATTTTTCCGGTTCGTAATAATAGACAATCAAATCGTCTACGATACCGCCCTGTTCATTCGGGAAGCATGTATATTGAGCCTTTCCGATGGTTAAAGTGGAGGCATCGTTGGAGGTAACCGACTGAATAAAATCCAGCGCTTTCGGGCCTTTTACCCAAAATTCGCCCATGTGGGAAACATCGAACACACCGACACCGTTGACTACGGTCATGTGCTCATCAAGAATACCGGAATATTCGATCGGCATATTATATCCTGCAAACTCATGCATTTTCGCACCCAGTGCGATATGCACATCTGTAAAGGGAGTTGTCTTCATCTTTTCACGATTTAGATTAATGTATGTTTGATTATTATTTAGCTGCCAGTTCAACGATTTTGATTACGGTTTCCATGCTCTTTTGGAGGGATGGTACCGGCAAGTATTCATAGCGTCCGTGGAAATTGTGTCCGCCGGTGAACAGGTTCGGACAAGGCAATCCCATGAAAGAAAGCCGTGCGCCATCTGTCCCGCCGCGGATAGGCTGTACTTTCGGAGTTACTCCGATAGCTTCCATAGCTTGAAATGCCAGGTCCACGATATGCTTTTTCGGCTCTACGATTTCGCGCATATTATAATATTGGTCTTTCAAGACCAATGTTGTGCTTCCTGCATAAGCTTCGTTCATCCGTGTAACCAGTTGTTTCAGCAAATCCTTCTTTTGTTCGAACAATTCACGGGAGTGGTCGCGGATGATATAGCTCAGACTGGCCTCTTCGACCGAACCTTCCATACCAATCAGATGGAAGAATCCTTCATATCCCTCGGTATGTTCCGGACGTTGTTCCGCAGGGAGCCAGGATGCGAATTGAGTAGCCAGCAAGGCAGCGTTTATCATCTTGTCTTTGGCCGTACCCGGATGTACGTTAAGCCCTTTGAAGCTTATTTTGGCGGAAGCCGCATTGAAGTTCTCGTACTCAAGCTCGCCCATTTGTCCTCCGTCTACCGTATATGCCCAGTCGCACCCGAACCTCTGCACATCAAAATGGTCGGCCCCTTGGCCTATTTCCTCGTCCGGAGTGAAGCCGATGCGCACTTTTCCATGTTTGATTTCCGGATGTTCTTTCAAATAGGCCATGGCCGAGATGATGGCGGCTATGCCCGCCTTGTCGTCAGCGCCCAGCAAGGTCGTACCATCGGTGACGATGATATCCTGACCGGCATATTCCAGCATCTCCGGGAACATGGCCGGTGAAAGGACTATATTCCGGTCTGCATTCAGGCAAATGTCGCCTCCTTCATAAGTGACAATCCGCGGCTTTACGTTTTCTCCCGCCATATCCGGACTGGTATCCAGATGCGAGATAAAACCGATCGTAGGAATAGAGGCATCATCGGTGTTGGCCGGTAACGAAGCCATTACATACGAATGCTCGTCAATGGATATTTCTTCCAGCCCTAACTCGTTTAATTCCTTGACCAATGCTTCTGCAAATACCCGTTGTCCCGGCGTGCTCGGTGTAGTACCGCTTGTCTCGCTGGACTGGGTGCCAAAGGTTACATATTTCAAAAATCTTTCTACAACTGTCATGGTTTTACTTGATTTGTTTTTTTGCAGGGCTAAATTAGGCAAAGCTGATGAAATATACAAGTTAATCGGCTGATTTCTGATTGATTTTTCCCATTGGCCTTGATTGATAAGGAGCTGTGTCATGACACACCGCCACGTGTTTCCCCGATTTAGAAGCTGTTTGGAATTTATTCCAGCTTCTTACTCCTGCTTCGATCCATGTCTCTTGTAATACCAACGCCGGAAACGATAGTCGAGCAGCAATAGAAACAAGGCGGTAGCTCCGATGAAGGTAGACATGCCCAGCGATGAAAGATCTATATCCGGCATGTGTAATGTCGGGAATTGCCAGAATTTCCAGCAGAAAACCGTTAATACAATCAGAGATAAAGAGACCAGGACGACCGATATCCATTCGCATAGGGTCTGCCTCCGGGTCTTTCGGATAGCCTCCATTTCGATGCGTTTCATCATGCGCGTCCGGAAGTCGGGAGGCAATGGCGTGTCGGGCAATTGGCTGAACCATTGCTTCAAACCATCATTTTCGGAGTTGTACATATTTGTGTTCATAACCGTCTTTGTTTTAAACCGGATTGTTTTGTTGTTTGTCCTTCCGTCATCAGGATATAGAGCTTCTTCCGTGTACGATGAAGCTTCACCTTGATATTAGCTATGCTTAATCCCATAATTTGAGCCAGCTCCTCTATGGATTTATCCTCTTTATAAAAAAGCAGGATCAGGGCGCGATCGTCCGGTGGGAGTTGTTCCAAAGCCCAATCCAATAAGTCCAGCCGCTCGGACGAATCCGCTTGTCCGAGCTGGTCTTGAATCATCTCTTCCGAAATGTTGCTCAGTTGGGAATCTTCAATAGCCAGATATTCCACCTTTTTCTTTCGGACGGCCGATATAGAAAGGTTGTAGGCAATACGGTATAGCCACGTAAGGAAATCACTTTCGCCCCGGAACGACTCCAGGTGCTGGAAAGCCTTTACAAAAACATCCTCGGTAAGCTCTTCCGCATCTTCCCGGTTTTGAATAACCCGGCACACCCATGCATATACTTGTTTGCCATACCGGTCAAACAGAGAAGCGAAACATGAGGTGTCGCCCGCCAGAATTCTTTCTATATAATATGTGTCCGATAAACTTTCCATTTTATATAGATAGACGCAAAACCATCCAAAAGGTTACAGGTTATTCTGATTTATTTAAGTTTCGCACGTGCTCGGTTTAATACTCTGTTTCTGTGGCACGTTTTAACTACTTTACAACAAATATCACATCTGCCAAGCTCTTGTATGGCTTGCCCTGGAAGACGAAATTGATTTCTTTCAAAGACTGTTCATTAAAGTTATCAAGGTAATTCTTTACTTTGGGTTCTATTAAAGAAAAAGCCCGTTTCATCTTCC
>DWYO01000034.1 GCA_019118725.1 Candidatus Parabacteroides intestinavium
CAGAAGGCGTAGCGGGCTACGTCGAGGCAAGTCGGGAAGCAAGATGCTGGCAGAAGGGGCAAAATACCCGAAGAGCTTTCTTTCAGAAAAAAAGAACCGTTGAGCGGTCTAATGACCGATTTGGGTTAAAATTTCGTCAAAGCTCAACTTGTCAGCTCGTCAACCAACTTGAGCTTGCGAAAATTAATCAAAAAGACAAATGCAAAAAATAGTAATCGCAATAGACTCATTCAAAGGATGCCTCTCATCAAAAACTTTATCGGAGGCTATCACGCACGGAATTAAAGACATATTCCCGGAAGCAACAGTCCGGAGTCTGGCAATCGCAGATGGAGGTGAGGGTTCTTTGGATGTCTTACTTGACGCTTTACAAGGGAAACGGATAACATGCCAGGTATCCAATCCCTTGCGCCTGCCGGTCGAGGCTTCGTACGGCTGGATAGAATCTCAAAAATTGGCCATCGTAGAAATGGCCTCGGCCAGTGGTCTGACGTTGATTCCCTTTCAAGAAGGGAATGTGATGCGGACGACCAGCTACGGCACCGGTCAGTTGATAGCGGATGCCTTACACAGGGGATGCCGGCACCTGTTACTGACCATCGGCGGGAGTGCAACGAATGATGCGGGTATAGGTTTATTACAAGCTTTAGGCTTCCGCTTCCTGAATCAGGAAGGCCAAGAAGTAGCAGATGGAGGCGTGCATTTAAGCGATATCGTTTCGGTAGATGAGAGTCAGGTTTTTCCCGAAGTACGGGAATGTTCTTTTGATATCGCTGTCGACGTCAAGAATCCTTTTTACGGGGAAGAAGGGGCCGCCTATGTTTTCGCACCCCAGAAAGGGGCAACTCCCGGGCAGGTGAAGCAATTAGACGAAGCCATGCGCTATTGGGCGGAATTTGTCCGCCGGCATTATGCAACCGACCTACAACAAATAGCCGGCTCCGGTGCTGCCGGCGGATTAGGCGGAGGATGCGCGGTATTCTTGAAAGCCCACCTGCATTCAGGCATAGAACTGATCAAGCAGGTCTTGCATTTCGATGAAGAGATTAAAGATGCGGACCTGATTATCACCGGTGAGGGGAAAATAGACTTCCAAACCTCACAAGGAAAAGTCATTTCCGGAGTATTAGAATCGGCCAAACGGTTTCAAATCCCGGTAATCGCCCTTACGGGTAATTGCCAAGAAGCTAATCCCATCTTAGAATCCGAAGAACTGCTATCGGTCTTCTCCATTCAAGCCGCACCGGTTACACTAAATGAGGCCATGGAGCCGTCTTATACCTACCGGCAGACAAGGCAAGTCGTAAAGAATCTCATGAAGCTCATCCGCTTACTATGTTAAATACTTAAAAATATTTGTGGATTCTCATGAGAATGTCTACTTTAGCGCAAGTTTAAACAATTAAAAAGAGGGATTTAACCATGAAAAAAATTGTATTATTAGTTGCATTCTGTTTAGGAATAGGAAATGCTTTCGCTCAAGACGCCGATGCCTTGAGGGATGCCGGTGATGCAGCATTAAAAGCAAAAAATTATGCAGAGGCTGTGGCTAAGTATAGCGAATATCTGAAACTGACCGACTACAAAGACACAGTCCGCATTTTCAATTGCGCATTTAGTGCTAATCAGGCGAAACAGTATGAAGAAGCAGCCAAATTTTTTGACATGGCTGTGAAGTACAATTACAACTTGGATGATTCTTATACAGGCGAAGCCATGGCTTACCGCAATTTGAATAAGACAGACGAGTTTGTAACTACTATAGAAGCCGGATTGAAAGCTTTACCCGGAAATGCCAACCTGGAAAAATTGTTGTATAGCTATTGCATCAAACAAGGACAAGCCGCTCAAAAGAAAGGCGATATTGAAGGTGCGGAAAAGTTATACAAAAATGTATTGATCGCTTCTAACAAAAAGTATCAGGAAGGCGCACTGTACAGTTTAGGAGTCATGATGTATAATCAAGGTGCTACTATCTTACAAAAGGCTACCCCGATTGCAACAACTGAACCGGACAAGTACAATGCAGAAAAAGCAAAAGCCGATGCTGCTTGGAAGCAGGCAAAAGAGTATTTGGATAAAGCATTAGCCCTAAACCCTTCCAATGCCAATGCGAAGAAGATAGCTGATGCCATCGCAGCGTCACAAAAATAAGAAGCTGGAATAAATTCCAAACAGCTTCTAAAAAAGACAATTTCTAAAAGAATGCAATGATTCGGATGGGGGCTGTGTCAAAATGAATGTTTTGATGCACCCCCATTAAGGTGTGTCAGAATTAGCAAAATGCAAGGCATTGAGGATGAGGGCAACAGGAGTTTACTGGAGTAAATGACTTCGCCCGAATTCCGAAAAATAACGCAGCAGTTTGCCATTATGACACACCGTTTTTTAATGTGTCATAATGGATAAATTCCCCCTGATTCGGCCTTCCTCATTAATTAACAGCAAGGTAAGATGGCTCTTTTGCAAACAGGGTTGACAAGTCTTATAGCAATAAGAGACGACTAAATCAAAAAATGCGGCCGACTCTTGCTCAGGCAAGACATTCCATAATTCACGTGCCAAGGTGATTTGCTCGATCTTCCGAAGAGTCGCTGACGAACATCCCGATTCTTGCGCCAAACGAACAACAAAATCCTTGTTCATCAAGACCTTCTGGCTATGGGTATCTAACGCACCTTCTGCCAATTTGATAGCTTTCCCCAGCATAATTCCCAGAATAATTTCCGGAAAAGCCTCTTGCTCGGCTATCTTTAACGTTTCCCCTATAAAATTCCCATAATGCACAAAGGCCTGAACCGGGAAATCCGCTCCCTGCTGCTCCAAATAGTTTTTCAGGAAACGCTCACTCTTGGCACCGGAATTAACCACAAGCGTTGTGCAACCGATAGCCTTAGCGACTTGAATCTCTTTCCGGATAGATGCCACAAAGGCCTCGGATGAAAAAGGACGTACAATACCTGAGGTCCCGATAATAGATATCCCGTTTACAATACCCAATCTCGGATTGAAGGTCCGCCGCGCCAATTCTTCACCGTTCTCTACAGAAATCGTCACTTCTATCTCCAAATGTAAAGAATGCCGGCAAGCCAAACGGACTAATTCTTCCGTGATCATCCGCCGTGGCGTACAATTAATGGCCGGGCCTCCGACCTCCAATCCCAGTCCCGGTAAAGTAACTATACCAACCCCCTTCCCTCCTTTCAACGTAACATGTGTAGTATCATCGCCTCTATCTCTAATCCGGAGCGAAGCGGTGATTAAACAACCGTCCGTAATATCCGGGTCATCCCCCGATTCCTTCCGAACAGAGCAACAGACAACCTCTGGAGTTTGCTCAGTTGAATAAACCGGTAGTCGAATCGGTTCACCGGAAGGCAAACAGATCTCGCACTCTTCCTGCTCTTCCTTACTGATCCAGGCCTGCAATGCAGCCTTAGCCGCAGCCGTTGCACAAGTTCCGGTCGTATATCCGCAATGCAAAGGAAAGAAATCCGGCAGAAGCACCTCTATTTTCTTCCGAAGGCCATATTCTCCATAAACAACCTGAAAATTTTCCGGAAGTTTAGGACGCTTAACGACATATACCGCAATGCCCCGTACCTTAGCAGCTTCTGTTTTCTGACTGAAGAATCCGGAATCACCACTCTCTTTCGTCAAAATCGCATCCGGACAGAGCCTGTCCATCACCTCACCTTCTTCATCCTCCTCATAAAAGAGCAAACGCTCAGCCGGGAATCCCTGTTCAGCAGCCAACAACCGCGAATCCTTCCGGTTCAAAATACGGAACCAACAGGCATGCTCCGACCAATAAGGCTTCAAAGGAGCAAGGGTATTCACTCCGCTCAAAGCCAGCAAACGATGCGTAGCGGAATTCTTCAAACGCCGAACGGCATCTTCATAATCCTCACACCAAATAAAGTCCGGATTACGCGGCGGATATTTACGCTCCAGGCGAATAACGGGCAAATTCAACTGTTCTGAGACCCGGGAGACAGTCTGATGCAACTGGACTGCAAATGGATGCGCCGCATCCACCAGCAATCGAATATCCTTCTCAGTACAAAATTGCGCCATCATGGCCTCATCCATGGCTCCGCACAGCCGAATAGCATGTACCGAATCCACCACCTGCCGGTTCCCTTTCGTAGAATAGAAAAAGGGCTTTCCGGCACCGTCTATGACTTCAGCCGCAATTCTTCCCTCAGTTGTTCCGCCCAACAGTAAAATCATAGGTATCGGAGATCATTAATAACATATCTTTTCCATTCATCAAATCCTGCATTCCAAAAGTTTCAAGGCATGAAACTGGAGTTTCATCCTGACGAAACTGGAGTTTCATGCCTTGAAACTCCCGGATTCATGCCGAACTGTCTTCTATTTCCTAAACAGGTGTTTGAACTCATCGGCATACAACCGCGACAAACCTTCCCGATGACCAATAGCCTCACCTACGACCAGCAACGTGGTCAGTGTCAGATTATTCTCTTTTACAATCCGGGCCAAATCCTTCAATTCGCCACGGAAAATGCGCTGGTCTTTCCAAGTCAACTTATAACACACCGCAACAGGCGTCTCGGGAGCATAGTGCTGCAATAATTCGGCTTGCACTTTATCAGCTATTGTTGCGCTCAAATAAATGCACATGGTACTTTGACTCTCGGCCAGCTTATGCAATTGCTCCTTCTCCGGAACCGGAGTCCTTCCCTCGCCACGTGTCAGTATAATCGTCTGAACTCTTTCCGGAACGGTAAATTCAGAACGGAGCTCAGCCGCCGCGGCCTGAAATGCCGAGATTCCGGGAGTAATATGATAAGACATACCATACCGGTCGAAGTAATTCATCTGCTCCTGAATAGCTCCATACAAACAGGGGTCTCCGGTATGGAGACGGACTACCAATTTCCCTTTCTCGTAAAAGCTCTTCATCAGGTGGAACTGCTCCTCCAGATTCATATCGGCCGAACTACGCACCATAGCCTCCGGCTTGGCGTAATAAGTCAGTTCTTTAGGAACCAAGCTACCGGCATACAAAATAAGATCAGCCTGTTGCAAGAAACGCTTGCCTCGAACTGACACCAGTTCCGGATCACCCGGTCCGGCACCGACTATCTCTATATGCCCATGACCTGCGTTCTTTCCCCAAGCTACGGCCAAAGTAAACTGGACCTCCCCCTCATGATAGATCTGTTTGGGTATCACCAGTTCTCCCCCCTGAGCAGCACAGAGCGCCGAAGCCTCACTAACGCTTTTCGTCCCGGTAGCCCTCCTGACCGTTTCAGACGGGTTCGGCACCGTCCATTGATCCAGGACCTCAGCCGAATAAGTCCGGAAAGGCACCTGTAACTTCTCACTCAGACGAAGCAGGGCCTTTTCTTCAGCCTTAATCACAACCGAGTCAATGTCTGCAATAGCTTCCGGATAGAGCCGGTTCTCCCGCAAAACCTGATAAAGGTAATTGATAAGGAATGTATCCTCTACCTCCAAATCCCGTTTACATCCCATGCCGACATGCAATACTTTCGGGATATATTGAAGACAAAGCGCAGGATAGGTACGCTTATAAGGCGATACGGCAATAATCAAGTCATAACGATCAGCCGGAATCTCCGTCATACCTATATATATATGCACATGCGGCGGACAGGTCTCTTTCAAGAAACGAGTCCCCTCATCATCCTGTTCCAATACAAGAGCCACCGGACACTCATTGACAAAAAGGGCTATCGCATGATTCAATAACGTATTAAACCGCTCCCCCTTGACCTCCTCTTCATGTCCTTTCAACCGAAGCTTCATGTCCCAATTATAGGTATGCCCCAATGTGTCTAACGCCCACAACCCCATATTGTCACTTTGCGTTGTGATGACAGGCTCTGCCTGGAGCAACCGGGCAAGTTCCCCGGCCAACCGGTTCGCCCCTCCGATATGTCCGGACAACACCGATATGACATGCTTGCCGGTACTATCGATACAAACCACGGCCGGGTCAGTATGTTTATCCTTTACCCACGGAGCAATACTCCGGACACAGATGCCCAATGCCCCAATATAAATCAATGCATCCGATTCACGGAATGCTTTTTCCGCTTCTGAATAGTTATAAATAATCGCTTCCGGATAGGCTTGTCTGATGCGCAGCGCCAACTCTTTCCCCCTGTCGGAAACCGGAAGTATTGCGATCGGCTTTCTCTTTTGTTCCATACTTTATACCTTATTTGATTGGCGTTCCGCCTTACAGATTGTTATTGGATTATAGGAATCAACCGTCATGTGGATCTTCTCTTTCAGCATCAATCCGACCGGAGCCAGCGACTCGCAGAACAGACGCAGGCTATCCGCTGAAACGGAATTGAAAACGATTGTTCCCTGTTGGCTCAGATACCGGGAAACCTTTTGGATAATCTGCGGCAAACGTCCTCCATGCCCACCAATGAATACCGCATCCGGCGTGCCCAATCCGCTTAACTTATCCAAATCCAGTTCCAGAAAATCCCCGATAAACATCTCTATGCCCGGAGTCCCGAACCGGCGCATATTCTCGTTCATCAGTCTTCTGCCCTCTTCGCGAACCTCGAAAGCATCAATATGTAAATGAGGGAACTGAAGTTTGGCTTCGACCGAAACCGATCCTGTACAGAACCCTATATCCCATAAACAACTCTTTTCATGCAGATTCAGCATACTTAAAGACAACAGACGAATAGGCATTTTGGTAATCATCTTTGTACGTCCGTCCAAAAGAGCAAACTCAGCATCAGGAATACCGAAAGGACGCCGGTGCCTCTCGCCTGTACTCTCCAAAATGAGGCAATTGGGGGTCTCAAAGCTTTCAGACGCAGCCTGCTGAATCGAAAAACACCGGATGCTCTGCTTATCTTCATTCCCCAAGTTCATTCCCACATACATCTTATATTGCACATACCCATATTCCAGCAAACGCCTTGCGATAACAGCCGGTGTATGGGCATGGTCGGTCAATATCCCGATTTTCGGACACCGCTCTATCAAAGCCCGGTCCAATTCATGCCAAGGCCTTCCGGTCACAGAAACGATACGCATATCCTGATACGGCATCATAAGCTGATGCGCCAGCATCTGTAAGGAATTGAACCAAGGATACAATACGATATTCGCCCCGGGCATTCTCTTCCGGATCGTATTGGCAAAGCCATAAAACAACGGGTCTCCGGAGGCAAAAACCACGATACTCTCCTGATAGGTCTGATAACGCCGGAACACCTCATCCAGCGGAGTCTTGATATCTATCCAAACCGATTGCTTCGGAAGAATGGAACGTACAATCTCATGATGACGTATTCCACCTGAGAAGATTCTATGCTTAGCGATCACCTGCTTGACTTCCGGTGAGAAAAAGGGGCACGGGGAGTCACTTATACCGATAACATAAAAACGGTTCATACGTCTCTTCCGGGTTTTAATTGTTCGGCATCGTTGAAACAAAGAATGGCATTGACCAGCGTAGCCGCCAGATTACTTCCTCCCTTACGTCCCTCCACGATAATTTTAGGAATAGGGAATGGCTTTACCCTATATTTGGATTCCTTGACATGAACAAATCCGACTGGAGCCGCAATGATTCCCCCTGGACGCGCTTTTCCTTTACGAATCAAATCGCACAGTTCCATCAAAGCGGTCGGCGCGTTGCCAAAAACGAACAAAGCATCCGGATGCTCTTCTACCGCCAGGCGAATGCCGGCCTGCGTACGAGTGACGCCTTTTCCGGTCATGGACGCGATGCGTTCATCATTCAAGTAACATTTCACCTCCAGTCCCATACGTTGCAAGGCTCCTTTGCGTATACCGGCAGCAGCCATGGTCACATCCGTGACAAGGGTACGTATGGTTCCGTTCTCCAGTTTGTGATAAAGAATTTCTACCGCCGATGGATCTGTATATAGAATATTCTCCATATCAAAATCAGCCGTAGTATGAATAGCATGGAGCAAAGCCCATTTCCGATCTAACGGAATATCGGGATGCTTCAGCTCTTTCTCGATCGTACGGAAGCTACGGATCATGATATCCTGCCCGATACGGTTATCCGACTCCCCGTTTTTCATTTCACCATAATACCCACGAGGAGTGATGAAGAGAGGTTGTCTATTTTCCCGGACATGAAAGAAACTTTGGGAATTGCCTATCAATACGACTGTAAACATATCTATCTGCTCCGGGTCAAGCTCTTCCAAGGTACACGTGTGTACCTCCTGTTCAGGACGTCCTGCCTGGCGGACATATCCTACCGGAGTATCCGGCTGACGTTCTTTCAGGAAGATCTCCTTCAAACGATAAAGTTGCCAGTAACGTCCCTGGCTCTTCGGGTTATAAACAGCCGTTACAAAATCCGCCATAGCAGCCGCTTGGATCCGTTTTTCAATGACTTCCCAGGGAGTCATCAAATCGGAGAGGGAAATCACGCAGAAGTCATGTCCTATAGGCGCTCCCAATAGGGAGGCAGCCTTCTGAAAAGCGCTGATTCCGGGCAAAGCGATAATCTCTATATCCGCATCCGATTGTTGTTGCATCTCATAAATCAACGGAGTCATACCATAAATACCGGCATCCCCCGAACTGATCACACATACAGCACACCCCTCTTCCGCATACCGGAAAGCCTCCTCGGCACGTTCCCGTTCCTTCTTCATGCCTGTATCTATGCATTGCGCATTCTCCCGAAGGTAATGTTGAATAAATTGAAAGTAATATTTATATCCGATGATAATATCCGAAGTCCGAATGGCCTCTAATACGGCAGGAGTAATATCTTCCGGGCTTCCGGGACCGATACCTGCCACAATGATTCTACCTTTTTGTGTCATCCTCGTTTTGTTCTAACTTATTTATGTGTAAAATCGGTCCTTTTCTTTCCCATTTACTGATAAAAAATAAAGAAATAGGCCGATTATTGCATC
>DWYO01000035.1 GCA_019118725.1 Candidatus Parabacteroides intestinavium
AGCCCTGAAGAAACAGGTGCACTCATGTCGAAGGCCAGAGAATGGATTGACAGGGAGCAAGAGCGGCGTCACCCCCGATTGGATTTATTCGGAGAGGAACGGAGCAAATGCGAGGCGGAACTGTTAAATGCGGAACAGATACTTTCCTGCATAACAAACATCTCATACCACACCCTATGGCACGTTGAAAGGGCCTTCCATTGACGAAGTCAGGAATTAGAAGATGGGGTCCGTAGGAACTCCGCTTGATAAAGATTAAATCGGATTTTCTATGAGATTTTATTTTTTTATTATCTTTGCGGAAACATAAAAATCTCCATTGTATATGCACAGAAATGTAAAATCGACATTAGTTGTGTTGGCTTCGACATTTTTATTGTCTGCTTGTACACCAACGGCAACAGAGAATAATACGCCAACTTTATCGCCTATCGAGTATGTAAATCCTTATGTGGGTAATATCAGCCATTTGCTGGTGCCGACGTTCCCGACGATTCATTTGCCGAATAGTATGCTTCGCGTGTATCCGGAACGGGCGGACTTTACCGGTGACCGGCTGAATGGCCTGCCTATAGTCGTTACGAACCATCGTGAAACCTCAGCGTTTAATCTGACTCCTTATCAAGGGGAGGAGAGTGGCTTGAAGCCGGTTATCCCATTAAGTTATGACCAGGAGAAGCTGCGGCCCTACCGCTATCAGGTTTATTTGGATAACGCCAATGTGGACGTGGATTTCGCTCCCTCTCACCAAAGTGCGGTGTATAATCTGACTTTCGAGAAACAGGAACCTACCTATTTGATATTCAATACTCGTCGAGGCGAGTTGAAGGTGGAAGGAAATGCGATCAGCGGATACCAATATATAGATAATAAGACAAAGGTGTATCTTTATGCTGAAGTAGATAAGACTCCGGAGAAAGCGGGTGTGCTGGCAAACGGATCGATTGATACCGGCCAATTGCAGGGATCAGGAGAAAATGCGGCTATCGTATTGGCATTCCCGGCTCAGGTGGGGAATGTGGGAATCCGGTATGGTGTCTCGTTCATTGACGCTGAGCAGGCCAAGAAAAATCTGCAACGTGAGATTTCTGCATACGATGTGAATGTCGTGGCTAAAGCTGCACAAGATATCTGGAACCGTACGTTGGGCAAGATTAAGGTAGAAGGAGGAAGCGAGGATGATAAAGTGGTATTCTATACCTCCCTTTATCGTTGCTATGAGCGTCCGATTTGCCTGAGTGAGGACGGACGTTATTATAGTGCGACAGATGGTAAGGTGCATGATGATGAAGGTCAGCCTTTCTATACAGACGATTGGATTTGGGATACGTATCGTGGCGCACATCCGTTACGGGCGTTGATTGAGACAGAAATGGAGGGGAATATCATTAATTCCTACCTGCGGATAGCTCAGGAAGGCGGGAAGAACTGGATGCCTACTTTCCCGGAAGTTATCGGAGATACCCATCGTATGAATTCTAATCATGGCGTAGCTACGGTAATTGATGCTTATCGGAAAGGAGTACGGGGATTTGATTTGGACGAGGCTTACGAAGCTTGCCGGAACGCCCTTGAAGAGAAGACGCTGATTCCTTGGTCCAATGCTCCGGCGGGTTGGCTGGATGATTTTTATAAGGAACATGGGTATATTCCGGCGTTGCGCCCCGGTGAGAAAGAGACCGTTCCCAATGTGTCTATGTGGGAAAAACGTCAGCCGGTAGCGGTTACCTTGGGTACTGCTTACGATCAATGGTGCTTGAGCCAGATTGCGCAGGAGTTAGGTAAAAAGGAAGAGGCGGATCATTATTTGAAATGCTCTTATAATTATCGCAATCTGTTTAATCCGGAAACTCATTTCTTCCATCCGAAGGATAAAGATGGCAAGTTCATCGAGCCGTTGGACTATCGGTATGACGGCGGATTAGGCGCACGTGATTATTATGATGAGAACAATGCGTATGTGTATCGTTGGGATGTACAGCATAATGTAGCCGATTTGATTTCATTGGTAGGTGGAAACGAAACCTTTACGGCGGCTTTGGATTCGATGTTTAACACTCCGCTGGGTATGTCGAAATGGCAATTTTATTCTACCTTGCCCGATCATACCGGAAATGTAGGTATGTTCTCTATGGCTAACGAGCCGAGTATGCATGTGCCTTACCTGTATAATTATGCGGGAAAACCTTGGATGACGCAAAAGCGTGTACGTGCTTTGTTGAATCAATGGTTCAGAAATGACCTGATGGGCATGCCGGGTGATGAGGATGGCGGAGGTTTGGCTTCGTTTGTGGTATTTAGCCAGATGGGCTTTTATCCGGTTACTCCCGGAATGCCTTCATATAATATTGGAAGTCCGGTATTCACAAACATGAAGATGACATTGAGCAATGGAAAGACCTTCGAAATCAAGGCTAATAACGCTTCGGCAGAGAATAAATATATCCAATCCGCCCGTTTGAATGGAAAAGAATTGAATCAGGCTTGGTTCAACCATAGTGACATCATGGAA
>DWYO01000036.1 GCA_019118725.1 Candidatus Parabacteroides intestinavium
TGTTTATCATAGTAACCAGTTTGTTGCTATCTTTCTCCGCCATAGCGTCCGAAGATAGCTTTCAGCAACGTGTTACCCAAACCGAACCGGCTCCTATCGAAATCAGCGCATACGATAGCTGCATCCATGTAAAGAACGCCCCGATAGGAAGTGTTCTGGAAATATACAGTGTCGTAGGCATCAAAGTCAAAGAAATCAAAATAAAGGAAAGCAACGGAGAGTATCCCGTCAACATTCCCAAGGGGTATTACATCATCCGTATCGGTGAAACCGTCCGCAAAATAGTAATCCGCTAAATTCCCCTTTTTACCATTCCCATGAACCAAGCGATTCAGGGGGAAGAGTATTTTGCTATTTCAGGCAAACTATATAAATCTAAAAAAGCCTGTCTCCTCACGGAACAGGCTTTTTTAATCATCTGTGTTTTAGTTCAGCATTTATTTATAGGGAGTGTTATTATAATATACATTTATGCCAATCCTTTCAACATTCCATAGAAATAAAGCGGTTTCAGTATATAGACCTTCAATAACCAAGCGGCCCATTGCTCTTTCGACATATCCAGCAAGGAGAAAGGGAAAGAGATCTGCGGTTCTTTTTTATAATCGAACTCGCATAACAACACATGACCATAATCGGTTACTATCGGGCAAGCCGCATATCCGTTGTATTTCTCCGTCGGCTCTTTTCCTTCCATCAACGCAATCAGGTTTTTCGCTGCAATAGGGACCTGTACGCGTGTAGCTGCCGATGTCTTACTGGTCGGAGTTCCTGCCACATCACCTAAAGCAATGATATTCGGATATTTTTGATGCACTAAGGTCTCTTTATCCACCATGACCCATCCTCCATCCGCCAGTTTTCCATCAGGAAATCCCAATTCGGCTTCCTTCACAAAATCCGGAGCGGACATCGGTGGAGTAAAATGCAAGAAGTCATAATCCTCAATGAAAGAGGTTACCTTCTTTTCGTCACCTACCGTCTCTATCTTCTCAAAATGCACTTGCTTTCTTTCCAAGTCGATACCCTTTACCCGCGTATTTAAGGTAATAGGCACGTTTCTTTCCTTATAAATCTCTTTCAGACGTTTCGTGAAATATTTCACATCATACAAATCCTTCTCGGCTGTGAAATAATTCAATTGAATATGGTCACGATGTTCATGCTTACGGGCATAATCATCCGTCAATAAGCAGATTTTTTTCGGAGCGCCACCGCATTTATGCTTTGTATAAGTATCCGTATAGACTCCTTTCCCCCCTTTTTCGGTAAATTCCCGCATGGCCTTCCACGTCATCTGCGCACCTTTGAAATCATAAATGCAATGCGCATTACCGGTACCCAGCTTGCTGTAATCGAAGCCCTCTATTTGGTTCCAATTCATTTGGATTCCGGGAACAAGGACCAAATAATCGTAAGCGATTTTTCCGTTTTGGGCGGTTGTTACCTGATTCCATATAGGATCAACGGCAATCACCGAATCTTTCACCCAATTAATACCCGAAGGCATACAATCCTCCTGCTTTTTCCACACGTCATCCGGTTGGTAAACCCCGGAAGCGATTAACGTAAAACCAGGTTGATAATATTGCCGATCGCTCGGATCTATTAATGTAATATTCGGTTCATCCAGCCAGCGTTTCAGCCGGGCAGCCATACTGATTCCAGCCGCGCCTCCTCCCACAATTACGATTTTACCTTTCGCTTTGCTAGAGAAAGCATGTGCATTAGAAGTATTCATCGTAGTTATTACTCCTGCAGCAGCCAATATTTTAAAGAATCGTCTTCGGTCGATTCCTTTTTTTTCAAATTTTTTTAGCTGTTCGTTCAGCTCCTGTAGTTCGTTCATCATGCTTTTCGATTTTGTCGCGTTGGAGATTTGCTGCAAAGAAAAGCATCTTTATTCCGGATGTCAAAAAATCATGCACAACATCATTTGCGCATTTTTAAAAAGTGTTTATGTAGCATACAACATCACTTTCACACTCCCATTTCAAATCAACACAAACAACTTGATATCAATATATTACAAATACACAAAACATAGATTTAGTTTTCATAATGAGAAACTCTCTTTTACGAAAAGACGAATGAGGTTCAGATAATAAAGAGGGGAAAACACTTTACAACTTCAATAAGAAGTCCACCAGATTGGTGTCTGCATTCAGCTCCAGCTTTTTGCGCAATCTATAACGCCGGATTTCTACCGCACGGATGGAGACGTTCAACAAAGAGGCAATTTCTTTAGTCGACAAATTCATTCGAAGCAAGCAGCAGATACGCAAATCACCGGAAGTCAAATCCGGGAACTTACCTTGAAGCCGTTCCAAAAAGGCCTGATGGGCATTCTTAAAATAGGCTTCGAAAAGCAGCCAATCCTCTTTGTCCTCCAAGGCCTCTTCCATCAGGCCGTGCAATCGTTTGTAGAGTTTATTCGGATAACGGTCACCTAACTGCTCTTTATGACTCTCCAGCTCAGTCATAAAAGATTGAATAGCCTGATTACGGCGTGCCACCGCTGATACCTGAATCATAAGCTCGTTGTTCTTGCTTTGCAATTCATCCTCCAAGGTTTTATTCCGCAAGATATCTTGTTTATGCTGCTCTAACTGGTCAGCCTGCTCCTTTTCGGCCTGCTCTTCTTTCTTCAGTCTGCGCTGGTCATACTTCAGATAGCTCCATACTCCGGCAAAAAGCAGGAATATATAGGCCAGATAAGCCCATATCGTATTATACCATGCCGGGAGGATCTTGATGGTCAGGGTTATTTCCGGGAATGCACCGCGCGTCACATACTTCCGGACACGCAATGTATAGGTTCCCTCCGGCAATTGAGAGAACAGAATCTTTCCATTATTCTGCCATTCCGACCATTGCGTGGAGACCCCTTCCAAAAGATAAGAAATCTGATGGTTAGGCGTAAAGACGGTTGTCCCGACATAAAAATCCACCTCCTGAAAGCGATTCGGAAGTTCAATATAAGAAGTATCCGGGCACAAGTAATGCAATCCATTCCGATCCTGATAAGCGATCCGCCGAAACCGGGGCATAGTCAATTGCAGCGTCCCGGTAATCAGTTTCCGAAGATTCACCAACACCACTCCCTGCATGGTTGATACGGCGTATAACGAATCGTTCAATGTAAAGAAATGCGGCCCCCGTGTTGTCAGATTCATGTGGTAATTATCAAACAACAACCGGCATTTCAAAGAAGTACTTTGCCCCTCATCCTTAAAAAGTCCGGCCTCATTGCCCAAAAGAAGCCAATACATATTATCATAGGTAGGATAAATGTATTCAGCCTGGCGGAAATAACTTAACGGTTTCAAATCGGCAAACAACTCTTCCGGACTATAAGGCAAAGGAACTACCTTATCATTCATAAATTTCTCAGCCTCCTGAGGTGAAATGGGAACAAACTGCTCCTCAGTCCATAAGGCCCGCTTAAAATAACCGAAATTCGTATGTATATACACGGTAGAGCCTTGCAAAGCGACATGAATGGGCTTACCGACTTTACTCCGTTCGCCCAGAATACTGATTTCCGGATTAATATCGACCTGTGTGATACCGTTATCCAGCGCCAACCAGATCCGTGTCTCGTCTTGCACACAAATGGCATGTACAAAGTTATCCTGCAACTGGTTATTCATAGACAGATGTTGCAAGATATTCCCTTTCTTATCCAAGAAAAACACCCCATACTCAGTCCCAACGATATTCAGCGATGAGGTCTGGACATACACCGTGGGGCGAGCCTCTTCTACCGGTTCCGGTACCGGGAAGGCCTCACTATGATGCTCTTGCCAGAAGAGCGAGAGGGGCAATGTGTCTTTCATAGGATGATACTCCAAGTTTTTTTCCGCATTATAAAGCCAATAACCATCCTGTTTCTCTCCTTTTATATATACGGTATCATTCCGCTCACGGACGTTATAAATGATTTCTCTACCAGGAGTAGCAAACCGTTGCCAAGTGTTCCCGTCAAATTCCAGCAAACCTGAATTATTGGCCGCATACAAGATACCATCGTCTGACACGTGGATATCCCAATTCTGACAACTCGCCTTATAATCGTTAATGGTATAATTTTGAACAGATAAATAAAGAGACATATCCCCGCTTTGTCCAAACAGACCAA
>DWYO01000037.1 GCA_019118725.1 Candidatus Parabacteroides intestinavium
ATTGAACTTATTAATTGATATACGTATGAGAAAGACAAGTTTATTTCTTTTATTTGCATTGATGTCCACCATCCTTTTTGCCCAGCAATCTTTATGGGGCGGACAAAAAATTGTTTCTCCGGAGATTCATCCGGACAATACCGTAACTTTCCGGTTCTTTGCACCGAAAGCCGTAAAAGTTCAAGTTACCGGTGATTTCCTGCCTCCGCAGAAGATCGAAACACAATACGGGAAAATGGATATCCCGGGTGTTGCCGACCTGAAAGAAGGTAAAGATGGTGTTTGGGAGTATACAACTCCAGCCCCCCTGCCGTCCGAATTGTATAATTATACTTTTATCGTAGATGGGCTGACAAATGTAATTGATCCGAACAACGTGTATGTAAGCCGTGACGTAGCTTCTCTTTTCAACATATTCATCATTAAAGGTGGATGCGGGGACTTATATAGCGTCAATAAAGTGCCCCACGGCTCTTTAACTCAACGCTGGTATAATAGTCCGACGTTAGGTTATGACCGGCGCATCACGATTTACACTCCGGCCGGTTATGAGACCAGCAGAAAACGCTATCCGGTACTTTATCTGTTGCACGGAATGGGCGGAGATGAAGAGGCTTGGATCACCTTGGGCCGCACAGTACAGATTATGGATAACCTGATTGCTGAAGGCAAAGCCAAACCGATGATCGTAGTCATGCCTAACGGGAATGTAGACCAGGAGGCTGCTCCAGGCGAATCTAGCTTAGGTTTATACAAGCCTCATACCGACTTGCCCCGCACTATGGAAGGTAGTATGGAAGCCTCATTCCCTGATATCATGAAGTTTGTAGAAAGCAATTATCGTGTAGACAAGAAAAAATCAGCCCGGGCCATTGCAGGTTTGTCTATGGGAGGCTATCACTCCTTGCATATATCCAAAGAGTATCCGGACAAGTTCGACTATGTAGGACTTTTCTCTGCCGCTATTCTTCCGGGAAAAGAAAAGACCTCTCCTGTCTATACGGATTTGGAAGGCAAGTTGGCTAAGCAATTCTCTAAAGCTCCTAAATTATATTGGATTGCTATCGGTAAAACCGATTTCTTATATAAAGCCAACGAAGAATATCGCGCTTTATTAGATAAAAAACATTATCCTTACATTTATCGAGAAAGTGAAGGAGGACATATCTGGCGCAATTGGCGCATTTACCTTTCGGAATTCGTACCGATGTTATTCAAATAAACGAAAATCCATCCAGCACTCTTGCCTATTACCCTGGCAAGAGTGCCCCTACTCTCACCAGAAGATATCTCTTTAAAAGAAAGCCAATTAGCTCATCAAAAAAAACATAGGCATAAACGGAAGAAAAGATAGGCTGCTTTGAGTTAAAAGATAGTATGCTTTTCGATCAAAGCACGGCATGAATTTTCCGGGAGCATGCAAAGGAATAAATTATTGCATACTCTCTAAATATTGCGTACTTTTGTCTTCACATTTTTGAGGAGATGAATATGGATTTTAATTATGTGGTTGACCAATTTGCCGACATTCAAATCCTGCGTTATCAGGTACCGGGATTCGATAAATTATCGTTGAGGCAAAAACAATTGCTCTATCATTTGTCGGAGGCGGCATTGATGGGACGTGATATTTTATATGACCAAAATTGTCGTTATAACCTGATGATTCGTCAGACATTAGAAGCGATTTACCGAAACTATGCGGGCGACCGGACTTCGGATGATTACCAGGCGTTCGAAACCTATCTGAAACGGGTATGGTTTGCGAATGGCATTCACCATCATTATGCCGAAGATAAATTTATACCCGGCTTTTCAGAAACATTTTTCGAGCGGGAAGTGCGTGCGCTTCCGGTCGGAGAACTGCCTATTTCGGAGGGAGAAACGGTGGATATGTTTCTTGCCAAATTAAAACCTGTTATCTTCGATCCGAATGTATTGCCTAAACGGACGGTACAAAGCGGAGATCAGGATTGGATTGCGGCCTCGGCCAACAATTATTATGGTGAGGGCGTAACGCAAGCGGAGGTCGAAGCGTTTTATGGCCAAAAGAAAGCTGAAGATTCAAGTGCAACTCCTATTTCTTACGGATTGAACAGCCGACTGGAGAAAGTGGACGGCCATTTGGAAGAAAAGGTTTGGAAAGTAGGAGGCCTGTACTCGGAGGCAATCGAATGGATCATTTCTGAATTGGAAAAGGCGGTTCCATTTGCTGAAAATGACAAGCAAGCAGAGATTATCGAGACATTGATTGCATACTATCATTCGGGTGATCTCCGGACATTTGATGCCTATTCTATTCTATGGGTGGAAGATACGGAATCTCAAGTAGATTTTGTAAATGGATTTATTGAGACCTATGGTGACGCGCTTGGATTAAAGGCAAGCTGGGAATCGACCGTGAATTTCCGCAACGAAGAGGCTACGCGCCGCACACAGATAATTAGCGAGAATGCGCAATGGTTTGAAGATCACTCGCCCGTTGATACACGTTTCAAGAAAAAGGAGGTCAAAGGGGTGAGTGCGAAAGTTATTACCGTTGCTATGTTAGGAGGAGATTGCTATCCGTCAACGCCGATTGGCATCAACCTTCCGAATGCCGATTGGATCCGGCGTGACCATGGTTCGAAATCCGTCACAATAGAAAATATAATGGAAGCGTACGACAAAGCTTCGCAAGGAAGTGGATTCAGTGAAGAATTTGTGTGGAGCGATACAGAACGTACAATCCTTCGCAAGTATGGTTTTATCACGGATGTACTGCATACAGACCTGCACGAATGCCTGGGACATGGTTCGGGACAATTGCTTCCTGGAACCGATCCTGATGCGTTGAAAGCCTATGCCTCTACACTTGAAGAAGCGCGGGCGGATTTGTTCGGGCTCTACTATCTGGCTGATCCGAAATTGGTGGAACTTGGTTTGGTCCCGGATTCAGAGGCTTATAAAGCAGAATACTATAAATATATGATGAACGGATTGATGACACAGCTCGTACGCATCGAACCGGGGAAAGACGTGGAAGAGGCACACATGCGAAATCGCCAACTCATTGCTCGCTGGGCTTTCGAACAAGGGAAGGCGGAACATATCGTTGAAATGAAATCGCGTGAAGGAAAAACTTTTGTCGTAATAAATGACTATGAAAAGCTCAGAGGATTATTCGGAAAGCTTTTGGCCGAAGTACAACGTATCAAGAGTGAGGGCGATTATGAGGCCGGACGTGCATTGGTTGAGAATTACGGCGTAAAGGTCGATCCGGCTTTACATAGCGAAGTACGTGCCCGGTATGAACAATTGCATCTCTCTCCGTACAAAGGATTCGTAAATCCGGTCATGCATGTAGAAAAAGACGAGAACGGTGTCGTAAGGGACATTACGTTAGATTACACAGAAGGGTATGTAGAGCAAATGCTCCGGTACAGCCGGGATTATAGTTATTTGAATTAAAATGGAAGAAACAATTAAAAACATACGCAAGCAACTACGCTTGGCAATGAACGGCATCATAGCTAATAGTATGCGCCAGAAAGGAATGAATTATAAATTGATATTCGGTGTTCCTTGGCCGGAAATAAAACAAATCGCCGCTTCGCATACACCGAATGCCGAGTTAGCCCGTACGCTTTGGCAAGAAGATGTGCGCGAGATGAAAATACTGGCCACATTGCTTTTCCCGCCGGAAGCGATGACACACGAGGAGGCACGAAGCTGGGTTTCGGAAATACCTTATCCGGAAATTGCCGAGCAAATCTCTAACAATCTGTTGCCTTTTGTACAAGAAGCGGACACATTGGCGGTATCATTGCTTTCGGATACAAAAACAGCTTTCTCGCGCCCGGTAGGATTCCTGCTTTTCGCGCAATTATTCAAACGGGAGAAAAAGGTAAAGCCGGCTCTTCAAGAAGTTTTCCTAAGTGAAAGCCTTTGCACTTTACAACCAGAAGATGAGCGTGAGATTTCTTGGTGTGAGAAACGAGCTGTAGTTCAGGCTTTACGTTTCTTCGGGCGCCTGTCTCCGGGAAATGCCCAAGAGGCGTTGGAGATTGTCCATCCCGACTCGCCCACCGAGGAGCAACAGGAATTTTATGAGGAACTGAAGTTTGAGTTTGAATCCCAATCTTGAATTTTCTGCCCCGATATGACTGAAATTCCGCAAGGTTTATGTAAGTTTGTGCCCTTAATGGATTGATGGTATGAATTGGTTACAAGAAACATTCCTCCAACCTACTATGGTACAAGCAGTTGCTGTAATTTGCATCGTATGTGCCATAGGGGTCTATTTAGGGAAATTAAAAATTTGTGGAATATCATTAGGCATCACATTTGTATTCTTTACAGGTATAATTGTCAGCCATTTTGGGATCGTAGTCAATAAAGACATGCTGACATTCGCCCAGAATTTCGGACTTATCATATTTGTGTACACATTAGGGTTGCAAGTCGGTCCGGGATTTTTCTCATCTTTGAAGAAGGGGGGCGTCCTACTGAACTCAGCCGGATTGGCCGTTGTATTCTTAGGCCTATTGATGGCATTGATTTTCCATTGGACTACCCCGATCTCTTTATCCGATGCCATGGGATTACTTTGCGGAGCCGCGACCAACACGCCGGCGTTAGGAGCTGCTCAACAAGCCTTATTACAATTAAACCCAATGAACGATAAAGGCGTTACAGACATGGCATTAGCATGTGCCATCACTTATCCAATGGGTGTTGTCGGAGTCATTTTAGCCATCATTGTTCTCCGTTCTCTTTTTTACAAAAAGAATGTGGCCGAGGTAAAAGGTAGCGACAAAACGCAAACTTTCGTAGCGGAATTTCAAGTCTGCAATCCGGCTATCTATCATAAAAGCATCAAAGAAATCATGCACCTTACGGAAAAGCATTTTGTCATCTCACGTGTTTGGCGAAACGGCAAAGTTACGATTCCGACTTCCGACACAACATTGGAAGATGGTGACCATTTATTGATTATCTCCGTAAAAGCCGATGTAGAAAGTATCAAAGTATTGTTCGGAGAGCAGGAAAATGTGGATTGGAACAAGAAAGACATCGATTGGAATGCCATAGATAGCCAACTGATTTCAAGGCGTATCATCGTAACACGTAATCGGGTAAACGGCGTTAAGCTGGGGTCCTTACGGCTCCGCAATTTGTATGGCATCAACATCACCCGGGTAAACCGTGCCGGCATTGACCTTCTGGCATCTCCCGACCTACATTTGCAAATAGGTGATAAACTAACGGTTGTCGGTGAAGAGAACTCTATCAAAAATGTGGAACGAATATTAGGTGACCAAATCAAACGATTACGCGAACCTAACTTATTGGCTATCTTTATCGGGCTGACTTTAGGTGTAGTTCTCGGATCGATTCCTATTCCTATTCCGGGCATGAGCACACCTATCAAGTTAGGCATAGCCGGAGGTCCGATAATTGTCGGCATCCTTATGGGAGCATTCGGGCCCCGTATCCATCTGACCACTTATACAACACAAAGCGCCAACCTGATGGTAAGGCAATTGGGTATCGTTATTTATTTGGCAGGACTTGGATTGGATTCTGGCGCCCACTTTTTCGAAACCGTATTCCGGGCCGAAGGACTCCTGTGGATTGGCATAGGCTTTGTCCTGACGATCGTCCCGGTTTTAATAGTCGGTTACATTGCTTCCCGTTTCTTACAGATTGACTATGCCAAGAATGTCGGTATGCTCTGTGGAAGCATGGCCAATCCGATGGCACTGAATTACGCAAATACCACAGTAGAGGGGGACGAACCTTCGGTAGCCTACGCCACGGTGTATCCTTTATCCATGTTTGTACGGGTTATCACTGCCCAATTTATAATCCTGTTCTTTCAGTAGACCGGATTATTCCAGCTTGCGGGTGACCAAAAGAACCTTATCCCCCTTCCCTACCGTAGTTCCGAACAGGTAAATATCACCTCCGTCTTTCAGATGTGTACGTTTACGAAGCTCATCTGCGGTAAGCGGGAAATTGCGTACAGCAATATTGGCCTGAGGATAATCCTTCGCTAAGGTTTTACACAATTTTCCGGAAAAATGCAAGACTTTCTCCACTTGAAAACACCTTCCCGGGAAATCAGAAAGGCAAGTATCTGCCACATAAAGATGGCTATTCACCTGCAATTTCTCCACGTCATACCTTTGTGCGACACATTTGAAGGCCCCTGATTTCATAATTGAAGCATTCGGTTCATACAAATAACGCTTGACGGAATCCGCCAATTGCAACGGAGCTTGTTGCTCCTCCTCAACCTGCCAGTCAAAAATTTGCTGATTGCCCCGCGTATCAAAATTTATGCAACGGATAAGCGTATTACCGGTCATCTTCTCTCTTCGGATATCAAACAAAAGCTCCTTGCATTCGTTACGGACCGATACGACATGCACCGCTACCGTTCCGGGTAAGAGAGAAAGAGTTTTGGATATATCCGCCATCGGAGATAATTTTGCCAAAACCCGCGGAGCTTTTTGCAATAATAGCGGAAGCACCTCCACCAGATTCGGCTCGCAATCCTCAAGTGCATAAACGCGCCGGTTCCCTTCGCCCCGCCGGGCCGGGTCAATATAATAAAGGTCTACATCTGGCGCATGTTCCAGGTAAAGCCGGGAATCTTCATTCACCACCTCGATATTCTTACACCCCAGCACTTGAAAATTATGGCGTGCGGCATCACAATAATGTGGAAAACGTTCCACATAAATCAATGACTTTGCCTTTCGGGAGAGATAATAACTATCCACCCCCAAGCCTCCGGTCAGGTCGCACACCCGATCATCCGATGTGATCAATCCAGCTTTATACAAAGCCGTTTGCTCTGACGAACATTGCTCGGCGGCTATCTTCGCCGGATAGATAATAGTTTCTTGAGCAGCCCATACGGGGAGTTTTTCCTTTACCTGCCTGCGTGCAGCAATCTGCTCGGCAAGAAAAGGAATATCCAGTCCGGCATACTTTCCGGCATCCAGCAGGAGGCGTGTCACATCATCTTGTCCATGCGCCTTTATAAAAGCTAATTCTTTTTCCGATAATACCATAGGTACTTTATCAAAGTGATTCCTCTTTGCAAAGTTAAAATAAATAATGAAAATTCGTATATTTGTGCCTGATTAATGTAAAGTCATGCAATATGAAGAAAATCCTACTCAATGTTTTTTTACTTTTAAGCATAAGTAATATGGTGCAAGCAGAATCAAATCCATTTTTTGGCAAATGGAATACCCCGTTCGAGACCGTTCCTTTTGATAAAATCAAGATGGAACACTACGAACCAGCCTTTAAGAAAGGCATAGAAGAATTAAAAGCTGAAGTAGACAATATAGCCAACAACCCCAAGCCGGCCACGTTCGAGAACACCATTGTGGCATTGGAACGGAGCGGCCAGTTATTGAATCGTGTCAGCGGAGCTTTCTTCAACGTATTGAGTGCGAATGCGAACGATGCGATGATGGAGATTTCGCAACGCATCTCGCCCGACCTGACGGAAAGTTCGAATTACATTTACCTAAACGAAAAACTATTTGCACGGGTCAAGGCGGTTTATGAACAACGGACTTCTCTCAATCTGGATAAAGAAGATTCCAAATTGCTGGACGAAACTTATCGGGCATTTCAGGAAAGGGGTGCGACCTTGAACGAAGCCGACAAAGCCAAATACCGCGAGTTGACCACGGAAATGAGCCTGCTCTCCTTGCAATTCGACCAAAACGCCTTGAAAGACCAGAATCGGTTTGAATTGGTATTGACCGACGAAAAGGATCTGTCCGGCCTTCCGGAGAGCATCCGTGAAGCGGCCGCTCATTCGGCCAAAGAAAAAGGGAAGAGCGGATGGCTTTTCACGCTGGATGCACCGAGCTACGTTCCTTTCCTGCGTTATGCCGATTCGCGCGAACTTCGCGAAAAGATGTATCGTGCCTACATGAGTGTCGGAAACAAAGGGGATGAATATGACAATAAAGAGATTGTACGCAAATTGGTCAACGACCGCCTGGCCTTGGCTCAATTAATGGGTTATCCCAACTATGCGGCATTCGAATTATCCCACAAAATGGCGAAAAACGCTGATAATGTATATAACTTACTGGATCAATTGCTAAACGCATACAAGCCGGTTGCCATCAACGAGTTTAATGCAGTACAGGGATTCGCTATCGGAAAGGAACAAACCAATATCGCCATCCAGCCCTGGGACTGGAATTATTATTCGGAAAAGCTGAAGGATATCCGTTTCAAGGTAAATGATGAAATGACCCGCCCTTATTTCCAATTGGAAAATGTAAAGAAAGGCGTGTTTGGCCTGGCCACCCGGCTTTATGGCATCACGTTCAAAGAAAACCCGAAAATTCCGGTATATAACGAAGAGGTACAGGCCTACGAAGTACATGATGCAGACGGGAAGTTCCTTGCCGTACTTTACACCGACTTCTTTCCGCGCGAAGGCAAACAATCCGGTGCGTGGATGAACGGCATCAAATCACAATACCACGATGAGAAAGGGAAAGATAGCCGCCCGCAGATTATCATCGTGATGAACTTCACCCGGCCTACAGCTACCAAGCCTGCGTTATTGACATTCGATGAAGTAGAAACCCTGTTGCATGAATTCGGGCACGCATTGCATGGCATATTCGCCGAAGGCAAATACGCAAGTCTGTCTGGCACCAATGTTTATCAAGACTTTGTAGAGCTACCTTCGCAAATCATGGAAAATTGGCTGACCGAGAAGGAATACTTAGACCAGATAGCTATCCATTATGAAACAGGCGAAAAAATTCCGCAGGAGTTGGTACAGAAATTGATTGACGCATCCAACTACAATACCGGCTATTTATGTTGCCGGCAGGTCAGCTTCGGCCTCTTGGACATGGCTTGGCATACCATCACCCAACCCTTCACGGGAGATGTCATCGCATTCGAGAAAGAGGCCTGGAAGAAAGCTGTAATCGTACCGGATATCCCGGGAACCTGTATGAGTACGAACTTCGGGCATCTCTTTGCCGGAGGATATGCCGCCGGATATTACGGATACAAATGGGCGGAAGTGCTGGATGCCGATGCCTTCTCTCTTTTCAAAGAGAAAGGTATATTCAACAAAGAGGTCGCTAAATCGTTCCACGATAACATCTTAACCAAAGGAGGAACCGAAGATCCCGATGTACTCTACAAACGATTCCGCGGACAAGAGCCGAGCATCGATGCATTGTTGAAACGGAACGGAATCATCAAGGATTAAAAGCTCATAAACAAAGGACTAAAATTTATGCCTATCTTCGTCACCGAAGATGCCTATCTTTGCATTCAAAGATGCCTATCTTCGTCCGGAAAGAAAGGCATAAATTTTTCAAAAGAAATAACCGCCATTTTCCCGGGGATAAACACTATTTTGAAAAAAATCGACCGACATTTTTTCCGGAATAATGGGTTGTTCCCGATTGGGAATTAACAAAAAAATACGTACCTTTGTTTCGGTAGAAAAATAAAAGCATGAAAGTAGAAGAGAAGTTTATGGCCCGATGCATCGAACTGGCACGCCACGGAGCGGGATATACGGCTCCGAATCCTATGGTGGGCGCAGTTGTGGTGCACAACGGAAAAATCATAGGAGAAGGCTTTCATCGCCGGTGCGGAATGGGGCATGCTGAAGTAAATGCCCTTGCGTCAGTACATAACGAGGACCTATTACGTGAAGCTACCCTTTATGTCAGCCTGGAGCCTTGTTCCCATTACGGAAAGACACCCCCCTGTGCGGAATTGATTATACAGAAAGGCATCCCGCGTGTGGTGGTGGGATGTCTGGACCCTTTTCCGGAAGTGTCCGGACGAGGAATACGAATGCTTCGCGAAGCCGGAGTCGAAGTGATAACTGGTATCATGGAGCAGGAGGCCCGTGCATTAAACGAAGCTTTCATGATTTTCCAAACGGAAAAACGCCCCTTGGTGACGCTGAAATGGGCTGAGAGTGCAGACGGATTCATTGATGCTTGCCGTAACTCGGCCAAAACCGCTCCGATCACCTTTTCTACACCTGAAACCCGAGCACGGGTTCATAAACTGCGTGCGGAATCTGCAGCTATCTTAGTGGGTACCCGGACGGCGCTGTTAGACAATCCTTCCCTATCCGTACGCTATTGGAGCGGGAAATCCCCGGTACGGTTGGTTATTGACCGGGAACTAAAGATACCTTCATCTTATCACCTGATGGATCATTCCGTCCCTACCCTCGTATTCACCACCTACCGGAAAGAGCCGGTCGGGCAAACAGAGTATGTGCCGCTTGACTTTAAGATATCGATTGTCCACCAGATACTTCAATGCCTCTATGAACGGAAATTGAACTCTCTGCTGGTCGAAGGCGGAGCCTCTCTGTTGCAGCAATTCCTCGATTCCGGCTATTGGGACCGGGCCGTTGTTGAGAAATCTCCGCTATGTATTCAAACAGGAGTGAAAGCTCCGGACATCCCGTCGGGGAGTGTTCGTTTCGAACAAATGAGCGGTCATGTTTTTGCTCTTTATACACATAGCAGAAAGAATAATTGCCCTAAAATATTATAAATATTATCGCTTTTTAGGCAGAAAGAGAAAATGTTTCTACTTTTGTGCCTTTGTATGAACAAACTATGTTTTTGATGAAAAGTAAAATATTTTTATGGTTGACGGGTTGCCTAGCGCTGACGTTGGTGTCTTGTTTAGGCAACAACGAATGGGATGATGTTCCCTATGAGGTTGATATGAATTGCCAGATATTGTCTTTCTCCGTTGAATCGGATTCATTGCCGGCATTAAACGATGTACGATTCACGATTGACCAAATAAATGAACATATCATGAATCTGGACTCCATGGATTTCGGAACGGTAATTAAAGACAAGGTCATCGCGAAAATCGGGAAGGGGAATTATGTAAGCAAAATGCAGGTGATTCCGGAAGCTACCGGAGATACCATCGATTGGGAATCGGGCGACTCGCTGGATATCTCCCAACCTGTACAGATTCTTATCTACAATGCCGGAGGAACCATCCAGCGCACGTATGACATGTGGGTCAATATCCATCAGATAGTTCCGGATTCGATGGTATGGAGACAACATACCGCTCAGGCTTTGGGGCAAAATGTAGCCGATGAAAAAGTCATTCAATATGCCGATTCATATTATATGTATGTGCAACCTTCCGCAAACCAAGGATACCAGCTTTATACATCTGCTATAAACGATGCAGTCAACTGGAATGAGACGGCTCTGACCGGACTTCCGGTTAGCGGGTTGCAACTTTCCCAATTATCGTCTTTCGGAGACACCCTATATGTTCCAGACGATAGGGGTACTCTTTATCAATCTACCGATGCCCTGAATTGGTCCTCGGTAGAGAACACGCCATTTGTTCATGCGGTTTTAGGCGGAATGAAAGAGAGTGCAGACCAGCCGGCTGTATTGGCCACCATCATTAACGATAACAACGAATTGAAGTTTGCCGCCATGAATAAAGCCGGAGAATGGAGCATCGGTGCATCTGTTCCCGAAAACTTTCCTATAGAGGGATTCGCCTCTCTCCCGGTATCGCTGATGTATCGTGAGCGAATCATGCTGGTCGGAGGTAAGACGGGTGGCGGATCTTTGGTCAATTCGGTATGGGCTACCATGAATGCGCTGACCTGGTCCGAACAGACGGATGCCTACGGAAGTCATCTGTTTAGCAAAAGACAAGGTACGTCTGTTATTTACTATGACGAGATGTATTACCTGATAGGTGGTATTGACGAGAATAACCAACCGCTAAAAGATATTTACCGTTCATCAGATTATGGAGTTACTTGGAATTATATAGATTCATTAGTAGTTTTGCCTGCGGATTATCAAGCCAGAGGATTTGCCTCCCTGCTTGCCGACCCGGACAATTATCTGATGATTTTCGGAGGAAAAACTTCGGAAAACGGAAGCGTTAGGGATGATATCTGGAGAGGCCGCATCAATCGGTTCGGCTTCGAAAGACAATAACTTTGGCTGTCTGATATAATTTTGAGCCATTTTTAGCGTTAAAAAAAGAAATATGTTTAATCGAATGACTATACGGTTTATGAACACATCTTTCTTTCGACACGCTATCTGTTTCCTGATGTTGCTGGGGTGTATCGGTACGACCCGCGCACAGGATTACAAATATGAAATCGGCGGTATGGCCGGAGGAGCCTATTATATGGGCGACTTAAACAAAAACACGTTCTTTAAGGGACTGAATCCCTCTTTGGGAGTGGTATTCCGCTACGTGCCCAACTTCCGATGGGCCGTAAAAACGGATTTGCTATGGGGCCGAGTTTCCGGTAGTACGGACGGAATCGAAAATGTATTCCCGAACAACGCGACGGCTTCGTTCAGCCGTAACTTTTTCGAGCTGGGCGGACAGATGGAATTCAATTTCATGCCATATAGCGACAAGTTCGTTTACCTGAATACAAAACGCTTCTCTCCTTATATATTCTTGGGAGCGGGCGTGACGATAGCACCAGGGAATAACACATTTGCCGGGGTGAATATTCCCATGGGGGTAGGTGTAAAATACAAGCTGAAAAGCCGATTGAACTTGGGATGTGAGTTCTCGTTCCGGAAGTTATTCGGAGATTCATTCGATGTAACCGATGGGAATAACGAGATTCTGGATAATCCATACGGAATATCCAGCAGTGCGTTCAAGAACAAGGACTGGTATTCGTTGCTCATGATTTCCATAACCTGGGATTTTGGTGAACGATGCCGTCCGTGTAATAACAAATATAGTAACGGAGCTTATTAAGAGATATTGTGTGATCATGTCGTTGTTGGAAAAGATAGATAAAGACCATTTGCCGCAACATGTGGCAATTATCATGGATGGAAACGGACGATGGGCCAAAGCCCGTGGTCAGGAACGTTATGTAGGCCATCAGGAAGGAGTCGTATCGGTGCGTAAGGTAGTTGAAGCCGCATCCGAGTTAGGCATAAAATACCTGACGTTATACACGTTCTCGACCGAGAACTGGAACCGGCCAGAAGCGGAAGTCCATGCGTTGATGAGATTGATGGTAGCTGCTATCAAACAAGAGACTCCGGACTTGATGAAAAACAATGTCCGCCTGGATGCGATAGGCGATCTGTCGCGTCTGCCTGAGGATGCTCAAAACACGTTGAAAGAATGTATTGAGGAGACCTCTGTCAATACGGGAATAACCATGATATTGGCTTTAAGCTACTCTTCACGTTGGGAAATCACCTCTGCCGTGAAGCAAATTGTAGCCGATGTCCGGTCAGGGAAACTCGATATGGATCAGATTTCAGAAGAGACCGTTTCTGCCTACCTGACAACAAGACATATACCGGATCCGGACTTGCTGATCCGTACAGGAGGCGAGCAGCGTCTAAGCAATTTCCTGCTTTGGCAGCTCTCGTATGCCGAGTTTTACTTTACAGATATTTTCTGGCCGGATTTTAGAGAAGAAGAGTTGTATGGTGCTTTATTGTATTACCAAAAGCGCGAACGCCGTTTCGGTAAGACAAGTGAGCAATTAATTTTATAAACTATAGTTTATGTACAGAGGAATAGTGCTGTTCTTTATTTTCCTGAGCATGTCGATTGGTGCTTTTGCCCAAACACAGGAAAATGATACTGCGAAGGTTGAGCAACCGGCGGAGGTGCCGGTTATTTCTTACTCGTTGACTCCGAAGAAGTATTACATTGCGGATATCAAAGTCACGGGTATTAAGAATTATGAGGATTATGTGTTGATCAGTTTCTCCGGTTTATCCAAAGGAGACCAGATTACTGTTCCTGGGCCTGAGATAACCTCGGCGGTAAAGGCATTCTGGCGTCATGGATTGTTCTCTGACGTAAAGATTCTGGCGAATAAAATCGAAGGTGATTCGATCTGGCTGGAATACCAATTGAAGCAACGCCCGCGTATCTCGAATGTGAATTACCATGGAATCAAGAAAGGAGAACGAGAGGACTTGGAAGCTAAGCTGGGTTTAAGAAAAGGTTTCCAGATTACACCTAACGTGCTGGACCGTGCCAAGATTCTCATCCAAAAGTTCTTCGACGGGAAAGGATTTAAAAATGTCGATGTAAACATTCAGCAGAAAGATGATTTGGCACATGAAGGAGAAGTCATCTTAGATATTTACATAGACAAGCATGAGAAGACCAAGATTCATCGCATCTACTTCGATGGGAATTTAGCATTGAACGACCGGGAGTTGAAAAAGGCGATGAAGAAAACCAACGAAAAGTTCAGTTTGTTCAACGACTGTAAGACCAGCATCCTCGAGATGTTCAGTACGAAGAAATTTACCACAGAGGAATATGAGAATGATAAAAAGAACATCATTGCCAAATACAACGAGAACGGTTATCGAGATGCTGTCCTCCTGGAAGATAGTGTAACCAACTACAATGAAAAGAAAGTAGATATTCACCTGAAAGTAGAAGAAGGACAAAAATACTACCTGAAAGATGTCCGCTTTGTGGGAAATACCAAATATCAATCGGATTACCTGTTAGCCTTGTTGGACATGAAGGCTGGTGATGTCTATAACCAGAAAAAGTTGGAAGAGCGCCTGACCTCGGACGAGGATGCCGTATCCAATGTCTATTTCAATAACGGTTACCTATTCTTTAATGCCAACCCGGTAGAAGTAGATGTTGATAACGACTCGATCGCGTTGGAAATCCGCATCGTTGAGGGTCCGCAGGCTACAATCAATCGCGTTATCATCAATGGTAATGACCGGTTGTACGAGGATATCGTCCGCCGTGAATTACGAACCAAGCCGGGACAATTGTTCAGCCGTGAGGATTTGATGCGTTCTGTACGTGAAATTGCCCAGATGGGACATTTCGATCCGGAAAACATGAATCCGCGTCCTATTCCTGATCCAGACAATGGTACGGTTGATATCGAATACAACTTGGTATCCAAAGCGAACGACCAGATTGAGTTCTCCGCGGGTTGGGGACAAACCGGTGTCATTGGTAAATTAAGCTTGAAATTCACCAACTTCTCCATGAAGAACTTCCTGAACCCGAAATCCTATAAGGGAATTATCCCGCAGGGTGAAGGGCAAACGCTGACACTCTCCGGTCAGACCAACGGACGTTACTACCAGGCATACAGCATCTCCTTTATGGATCCGTGGTTCGGAGGCAAACGTCCGAATACCTTGTCGGTAAGTGCTTATTTCTCGAAGCAGACCGATATCAGCAGCAATTACTTAAGTGATTTGTATAGTGGATACGGAAGCTACTACAATCCTTATTATAGTGGCTATGGAGGTTATTATGGATCTTCTTATTATCCTTACGGATACGGATATGGGTACGGATACGATCCATACGGCAGTTATGAGCTGGCATTAGACCCGGATAAGTCAATTATCATGTTTGGCTTGTCGGCCGGTTACGGTAAGCGTCTGAACTGGCCGGATGACTATTTCCAATTCATGGCGACTTTGAACTATCAAGTCTATAAGATGCATGACTGGGATTACTTCTTGGTAAACAATGGTACGTGCCACAACATCAACTTAGAACTTTTGCTGCAACGTAACTCCATCGATAATCCGTTGTACACCCGTCATGGTTCACAGTTCTCCTTGTCGGTAGCGGCTACTCCTCCATTCTCTTTGTTTGACGGAAAGGATTACGCTTCAATGAGCGACCGAGATCCCGACAAATTCAAGATGATTGAGTATCATAAGTGGAAGTTCAAAGCCAAAGTATTTACACCATTGGCACCACTGACGGTAAAACGCACACCGGTCTTGATGACTCGTGCTGAATTCGGATTTGTCGGATCCTACTCAAAAGACAAACGTACTCCGTTTGAAACTTTCTATATGGGAGGTGACGGTATGAGTGGTTACTCCAGCACGTATGCAACTGAGACTATCGGTTTGCGCGGTTACGAAAACGGTAGTATTGCAGGTAATGGTGGCTACAATTCGTACGGTTATGCATATACACGACTTTCGATGGAATTACGTTATCCGTTCATCCTAGAACCTTCATCTACGATTTACGGATTGGTATTTGTTGAAGCCGGTAATGCTTGGCGGGATATGAGCGATTACAATCCGTTCGACCTGAAACGCTCGGCTGGTGTAGGCGTCCGCATCTTCTTGCCGATGATCGGTTTGATGGGTATCGACTGGGCGTATGGTTTCGACACCGCCAATTACGGGAATGACCAGAACCAGCGAAGCGGAAGCCAATTCCACTTTGTTATTGGTCAGGAATTTTAATAATTATATTTTTCATACAAACACAAATGGGTGGCAGGCCTTGCGCTTGCCGCCTTTTTTATGTATAATGCTAATACCAAAGATCGGTCTGAGAAGCGTTAATATATAGGCATATAAAGATTAAAAGATAAACCGAGAAACATCGTACCCCAATAGGTACGAGAAAAAAACGGTTGGGAAGGAATGATTGTTAATTGTTAATTATCAATTGTTAATTGTTAATTGATAACAGCTTGTTCCCAAATATTTCTACATTTGCAATCTATAGTTCTGAATTTAAATTACAGGAAGTATGAAAAGAATGTTTTTGATAAGCTGCTTATTAGCGGTATGCGCATGGGCAGGGAACGCACAGAAATATGCGTTGATCGATATGGAATATATCCTGAAGAATATTCCCGCTTATGAGATGACCAACGAGCAACTCAGTCAGGTATCCAAGAAGTGGCAAAACGAGGTAGAAGCATTGCAGCAGGAGGCACAGAATATGTACAAGACCTATCAGAGCGACTTGGTGTTCCTCTCAGCCGAAATGAAAAGCCAGCGTGAAGAAGAAATCGTAAAAAAAGAACAAGAAGCGCAAGACCTGAAACGGAAATATTTCGGAGCAGACGGTGAACTCTACAAGAAGCGTGCCAGCCTGATGAAGCCGATACAAGACGAAATTTATAATGCCGTCAAAGAGATCGCAGAAGACAAAGGTTACCAGATAGTAGTGGATCGCGCCTCAGCCATGAGCATTATTTTCGCTTCACCTAAAATAGATATTAGCAATGAAGTGCTTGCAAAGTTAGGATATTCCAAATAAATAGCGTACATTTGCGGAGTTTTTACAAAGCGGATAAACGAATAATTAATAACAATCATAAACAAGAAAATGAGAAAACTTATTGCTTTATTATTGGTGCTCCTGCCATTCGTAGGCGCAGCAAATGCTCAGGAGGCTAAAATTGCTTTTGTTAATACGCAGGAAGTATTTATGGCTCTGCCGGAAGTAGCAGACATGCGGAAACAGATTGACGACCTGAATGCCAATTACCAAAAAGAATTGGAAACGATGCAGAACGAATTCCAAAAGAAGTATTCAGATTTCATCGCACAACAGGATTCTTTGACTGAAAACATCAAAGTAAGAAGAATGCAGGAAGTAGAAGATTTGAGACAACGTATGGACAACTTCGTACAGGTCGCACAACAGGATGTCAATAAAAAGCAGCAAGAACTGATTGCTCCTATCCAGCAAAAAATGGCTGACGCTATCAAGGCCGTAGGCACCGAGCAGGGATATACGTACATTATTGACCCGCAAGTATTGCTCTATACCGGTCCTAATGCTATTGACGCAACTCCGTTCGTAAAAACAAAATTAGGTTTGCAATAACTTATTGGATGATTAATAAAAAGGAAAGAGGGATGCGTCCTAACGGCGCATCCTCTTTTTTTTCAAAAAGATGAACAGCTATTCAAAACAGGCGGGAGCCATCGGGATATTCGATTCCGGATACGGAGGACTGACCGTATTCGACAAGATACATACCCTGATGCCGCAATATGATTATATCTACTTGGGGGATAATGCCCGTGCGCCATATGGGCCACGCTCATTCGAAGTTGTCTACCGATTCACACGTCAGGCCGTCATGAAACTATTTGAGCAGGGATGCCAATTGGTAATTCTGGCCTGCAATACCGCATCGGCAAAAGCGCTACGCTCCATCCAGCAACGGGATTTGCCTGAATGGGATCCGGAACGACGCGTGTTAGGTGTTATCCGTCCAACGGTCGAACTGATGGATCAACTCAGCCATACCAAGCATGTGGGCATCGTAGGTACGACGGGTACCATATCATCCGGCTCCTATCAGATTGAATTAGCCAAGATGTTTCCTCATATCCAAGTCACCGCCGAGGCTTGCCCGATGTGGGTACCGCTGGTTGAAAACAATGAGACAGATTCTCCCGGAGCCGATTACTTCATAAAGCGCCACCTGGAACATCTCTTTGCACAAGACAGCCAGATTGACACCCTGATTTTAGGATGCACACATTATCCTTTACTTTTAAACAAAATCCGGCATTACGTTCCACAAGGAGTTACCCTGCTTCCACAGGGCGAATATGTAGCCCAAAGCTTATCGGATTATTTGCACCGACATCCTGAAATGGATGCCAAGCTGACCCAACAGGGCACATGCCGATTCCTGACGACCGAATCAGCCGACAAATTTTCAGAAACGGCTTCTCTCTTCCTAAGCCATCCTATCACCGTGGAACAGGTAACCATAGACTGACTCCACAGAAAGGATTCAGCTCCATACAACATCTTTTCCAAACGGAGTCAGTGCCAGTCCTGCCATTTTAAAATGTTGCTTCCCGAACGGTATGCCAATAATGGTTATGCAAAGCAACAGCCCGAAACAGAAATGGGTAACACAAATCCAAAAACCTCCGACAAATATCCAGATAATATTCATCAGCAAAGAAAGACATCCGCTGGATCCTCCGTTATCCACCACGGTCCGCCCGAAAGGCCACAAAGCCAAGATTGCCAACTTCAGTGTTTGCAAACCGAAAGGAATGCCGATAATGGTGATCATCAACACAAGGCTGGCAAAAATGTATTCAACGGCAGTCAAAAGACCTCCGAAAACCAACCAGATAAGATTACCAAGAATTTTCATATGCATTATTTTTTAGTTGACAAAATATGAGTTTACAAGAAGACAAGTTGGCAAGCCTCATTCCTTATCCCCTTGTTTGCTGGTCAACGAGGTAACTTGTTTGCCGGTCAACTCGTCCACTATATTAATAATTGTATCTTTATACTGCCTATGCAGACTGTCCAGCTCCATCAGATAACGCTTACTGATGAACAAGAAGCTATCTTTCAATTCCGGGCGAATCGGTTTGGATGGCGGAGCCTCCATCGCCAACGGATTAATAGCCTGTCCGTTTTTATAAACTCGAAAATCGAGGTGAGGGCCAGTTGAAAGCCCGGTAGAACCGACATACCCGATAACCTCACCCTGCTGGACATGCTGTCCGACCGACAATCCTTGAGCATAACGGCTCAAGTGCATATAGGAAGTCGTGTACATCGAATTATGCTTGATCTTCACGGTGTTGCCACCGCCCCCAGCCCAACCTTTGGAAATAACGGTCCCAGCCCCGATCGTTTTTACCGGCGTACCGGTTGGAGCTGCATAATCTACGCCATGATGTGCACGATAACGTTTCAAGATCGGATGAAAACGCGCATTACTGAAACGGGATGTAATCCGGAAAAAGTCTAAGGGAGCTTTCAAAAACGCCTTGCGCAGGCTGTTTCCTTCCGTATCAAAAAACTCGAAAATGCTGTCTTGTGTAAAAGGTATTGCCGTAAAAGTCTTATCCTGATGCGTAAAAATGGCGACGTCTACCGAAGTGATATCCAGCGAAGTCGTATCATCAATATAGGCTTCATTATAAATCACCTGAAATGAATCGCCCACCTTGATATCGAAGAAGTCGATTTGCCAAGCATACACATCCGAAATTTTCAAGGCGAGCAGCGGTGAGGCTCCGCTTTCCGCAATAACATTCCAAAGAGACGAGTTAATTGTTCCTTCAATATACTTGCGTTTCAACGTGACCTCTTTCTCATATTCGAAAGCCCGGATGGTATCACTGGTCAGATCAATTATGGCATAATCAGTCAGCGATTTGGCAAAAGCGATATACCGGATGGTCTGTAACGTATCCATCGTAGTCAATGTACAGTAATGCATCCCCGCCCGGATTTTAGTCGGATCAAGCACATGCGCCGAAGCCCGGCTGATACTGTCTGCCTTCATAGCCGAAAAGCCCAGTCCCGCAAAAATCGAAGCCGGATTATCGCCCGGATTAATCGTAAAGCGGTTAAGATTCATCGAGTCGATACAAATTCCATACTCATAAACATGAGGAATAGTATCAACGGGCTCACACGCTACCTCTTCCTGCTGCTTCTTAGGTTGGCAACTATCCAGGCTTATCCACAAAAACAGTCCGGCAAATGCGGACAATAAGGAGATATATTTATTCATATTTGACAGATATCAACTAATTTACATTTAGGTGAGCAAATATACGGAAATAAAGATAACCGAACAATCTAATTTGTACCTTTGCGCGCTAAATTTCTAAAACAGACTGTCTATGAGCTTGCGATTATTTCATTATCCTGACGGTTTGCGAGGCAAACTCCTGAAGCTTACCGGTCCTATCTTCTTAGAAACATTCCTGATTTTGCTGCTGGGCGTTGTCGATACGCTGATGTTAAGCCACTATTCGGATAATGCCGTAGCGGCTGTAGGTGTTGTCAACCAGCTATTAAACATGGTTTTCCTGTTGTTTAACGTAACCGCCGTAGGGACATCGGTCATGTGCGCATTATATTTCGGGGCAAGAGATTCCAAAAGCTTCACACAAGTGATCGGCGTCTCACTCTTGTTTAATGCCCTCATCGGATTACTCATCAGTCTGCTCCTTTCATTCGGAGGGAAACAGATGCTGATCTGGATGGATATCCGCCCGGACTTGATGCCTATGGCTATCTCCTACATGAAGATCGTCGGAGGCTTCGGGTTCTTGCAAGCCATCATCTTCACCATCTCGGCCGTACTCCGTGCAGCCAACAAGCCCAACTATTCAATGCAGGTGGCGGTCTTGATTAACTTATTCAATATCGTAGGAAACTATTCCCTGATTTACGGTCATTTCGGCTTTCCGGAAATGGGTGTGGAAGGAGCAGCCATCTCGACAACACTCAGTCGCGTACTGGGTATGACCCTCCTATTCCTTGTCCTGTTCAAACGCTTAGTGCGCCGGTTCCCGTTGGCCTATTTCCGCCCCTTTCCTTTTGACAAACTCAAATCAGTCTTGAAAGTCGGGATGCCTTCCGCCGCCGAACAGATTTCTTACGATGCCTCTCAGGTTTGCGTAGTCTATTTTATCAATATGTTAGGGAATGAAGTATTGGCGGCACGTGTCTATATCATGAACATTGTCATCATCGGTTATATCTTCTCTTTAGCCATGGCCAGCGCCACCTCCATCTGCACAGGGAATCTGGTAGGAGCCGGAAAAAAACAGGCGGCCTACATATTGAGCTGGTATGCCTGGAAACGCTCTTTGATGATTACTTTTATAGCCAGCGTAGGCGTGTACCTTGGCGGACGTTTCCTGTTGGGGTGCTTTACTGAAAACGAGTCTATTATCCAGATAGCTATGACCGCCCTGCTGATTGATATCTTCTTAGAGCACGGACGTGCCACCGTACTAATGTTCCTCTTCTGCTTGCGCTCGGTAGGGGATGTAATTGTCCCGGTACTGATTGAAATCGTCTGTATGTGGGTATTCGCCGTTACCTGCGGTTATCTGTTCGGCATCGCCATGGGACTTGGTCTGGCCGGTATCTGGATTGGTCTGGCCTTGGACGAAAGCTCGCGCGGCGTTGTTCTGGCGCTCCGCTGGAGGACTCAAAAATGGAAAAAACGGAACCTGATAAAGAGTAAAAATATCGCCTAAAATTCGTGCCTACCTTTTCCCAAAAAGCATACGCCCTTTTCCGAAAAAGCATACTACCTTTGAACAAAAAGGTAGGCATAAATTTCAGCCGCTATGCCACAATGAAAATATAAGCTTAATTTTATAACTTTGCGGCAGGAAAAAGGAAGTATGAATATGAAACAAAAACAAATAGAAGAGAATCTTGGTCCGATGAAACTCATATTCAACTATGAGGACGTGTTTTACAGCTTCTTTTACGATGATATCAGCGGTTGCATCCATCGCTCGCGAGAGTATGCGATGAATTATGTGTATTCAGGTGAAATGATATTGGATAACGGCCAAGAACAAATTCATGTCGGAAAGGGAGAATGTGTCTTTATTCCGCGCGACCACCACATCACTATGTACAAAAAACCACGGGACGGAGAAAGATATTGCGGAATATTCCTAAGTTTCACACGGAACTTTCTGCGTGAGATGTATTCGAAACTTGAACAATACAAGATTCCGGCAAATACCCCCAAACTCAAACCGGGGGTTGTCAAGTTGCCCAAGACGGCAGAGATTACCAGCCTTTTCGCTTCGCTAACTCCGTTTTTCGATCCGGAGGTAAAACCACAGGACGACTTCATGCACTTGAAGCTGCAAGAAGGACTGCTTGCCTTGCTGCATATAGACAAACGGTTTGCACCTACGCTGTTCGATTTCAACGAGCCGTGGAAAATCGACATCCTGGACTTCATGAACAAAAACTATATGTATGAGTTCTCTATGGAGGATTTGGCGCACTACACGGGAAGAAGCCTTGCCACATTCAAGCGCGACTTCAAAAAGATAAGCGACCTGACACCTGAAAAATGGCTTATACGGAAACGGCTGGAAGCTGCCTATGCCATGATGCAGGAAAGTGGAAGCAAAGTCGCGGATGTCTATGCGAAAGTAGGGTTCAAGAATCAATCGCATTTCTCGGCAGCGTTCAAGAAACAATATGGCATCGCACCAACAGCTGTTGCCTCTATTGTATAGCTCTATATTAAGGATCCAACTATTCACTATTTTGTGGAAGACTCTTTTCGCGAACGATTCGAATATCTATTCGACAAACATGTTAATTATCTTTAAAAGCAAACTGACAAGGCAACATTTGGCTTGTCTTTTGTGTCTTTATTAAAGTAACATTATTAATCGAATGATATGAAAAAGTTTTTTATGTATGCACTCTTGGTTCCGGCACTGGCCGGAAGCCTGTTTGCTTGTTCCGGATCCAAGACCGATGCCAAGCAATTGGAAGGGAAATGGAACGTGGTAGAAGTAAAAGGGGAAAAAGTTCAGGCCGAGAATACGCCTTTTATGGAATTTGACATGAAAGAAAATAAATTGCATGGCAATGCAGGATGCAATATATTCAATACGTCCGTAACGCTGGATGGCAAAGATGTATCAGCTATCACTATCGCCCAAGGAGCTACCACCATGATGGCTTGTCCGGATATGGATTTGGAAACTAAAATTCTTCAGTCCATGACGGCTGTACGGGCCGTGAAAGCCGGAGCTAATGCCGATGAGATGCAACTGGTCGATGCCGAGGGGAATATCCTGATGGTGCTGGAAAAGAGCAAATAACAAATTACGAATTATGAATTATGGATTGCAAATGGCTTGCCTATTCATAATTCGTAATTCGAAGAAATCGTTTTGAATTTATTTTGAAAGGTCTTTCGGAACTATTTCAATCAATGCCGGACTCGGATTACATCCATATAATATTCCCTCTCCCCCTTCCACATTACTGTATGCTTCGATAGGATCAGACAATCCGACTTCGGTCAGACTACCTATTAAAAATCCCTTGGATGCCCATGACGAGATGTTATAATAGTAATAATCCTGAGACATCGTGGTCAGAATAGGCTGGATATATAAGGTATCCGGAAAGTTCGATTCCATATAATAAGAGCCACCCCTATTTTCATAATACCAGACATATCCGGAAAAAGAGAACTGCAAC
>DWYO01000038.1 GCA_019118725.1 Candidatus Parabacteroides intestinavium
AATCCGGACTTGAAACACACCGTTGCCGACAATATTGACCTGCGGTATGAGTTTTTCCCGAAATCTTCCGAGCAGTTCATGATCGGATTGTTCTACAAGAACATCCAAGACCCGATCGAATATGGTCTGATCAATGAAGGACAAGATACCTATTACCAGCCTATGAATTTCGGCGATGCCAAAAACCTCGGTATAGAAGTTGATATCATGAAATACTTCAACTGGTTCGGCATCAAAGCCAATTACACCTACACACACTCCAAGGTTACCACCGACAAGCGCATCATGGAAGGTTCTGAAGTGCGGACGATGCAACAAACCCGCCCGCTATTCGGTCAAGCCGCTCACGTGGCCAACCTTTCTCTTTTGTTCAAAGACACAAATCACGGTTGGGAAGGACAATTGGCGGGAAGCTACACCGGAAAACGGTTGAGTGATATCTCCAACTGGTATGACGATGATATCTGGGAAGCCGGTTATTTCCAACTGGATGCCTCTATTGAAAAGAGTTTCGACTGCGGTGTGAGTATCTTCGCCAAGGCGTCCAATCTATTAGACGTACCCTTGCTGCGCTATATCCAGAAAGGTCCGCGTACAGAAAATATCACCGAGTACGAACGTCACGATGGGAATGTCATTGAGCGCAAAGAATGGCACGGACAGAGCATCATGATAGGCGTACGATACAAATTATAAAACAACCATTTTAAACAAATACAAATATGAAATTCAAAAATTATTTACTAATGGGTGCGGCTATGCTCGCCACAGTTACTTGTTTCACAGCATGTGAAGACGATGATCCAGACAATGGAGGAACAGAACAACCGACTCCGGAACCAGAACCGGAACCCACTCCTGATCCTGAAGAACCTACTGATCCATGGGCAAACGCAGATGTGGTTACCTGGCCGGGCGACACAATTGTCAATCTGAGCGACCATTTTGTTGTTCCTGAAGGCAAGTCTTTGGTCATTGAGGCCGGAGCTCAAGTTATATTCAGTACAAGCGGCGTAGGAGCCAACCATGTGCCTATCGAATTTACGGTAGATGGTAATTTATATTGCGAAGGTACGGAGGATGCACCGGTATTGTTCTCTGTTCCTGAAGCAGAACGTACAGAAGCCAATATCTTTGCCGGTCTTTGGGGAGGTATCGTAGCTTCAGAAAGCTGTGGCGAAATGCTTATCGACCATACCATCATTGAATATACAGGAGGACAGGTCGTAGAGGGTTCTCCAGCAGCTACAGCGGGTGTTTATACAGCCGGTGATGATGCTTATCCACAGATTACAACCAATAACATCGATGGTAAATATGTCATCACCAATTCCATCATCCGTTACGGCTGGTCTGACGGCATTTACATGATGGGCGGTCAAGGCATCATTGCCAACAACTTCTTCGCTGCCAACGGCGAAACCGGTGCGGAGGCTGTCAATGTAAAAGCCGGATGCAAGGTTGATGTTGCCGGTAACGTGATGTTCAGCCCGAATACAAATGGCCTGAAGTTATCCAGCTCCGGCCAAAGTGAAAACCGCGGACAAGCACTGGTTCAGGCTTACAACAATACAATCATCAACTCAGGCTGGAGACGTGACGGTGAAAAGGGCGGTTGCATCTATGTAGAAAAGAATATCCTGGCAAACGTATTCAATAACTTGATTGTAAACTGTAAGTTCCGTGCCATGACCCCGAGCTTCACTATTCCTAACGATCCGGAAGAAGGATACGATGACAGCTCTGTCATCGATTACAACTATTATGCTTCAGGTAGCCAGCAAAGCGATATCATCTTTGAAGAGGAATCGGGTGTAGCGTATGCATGGCAAGGCTATAACTTCGAGCACGAAGATTATAATACAGGCGTTGTAGACGCAAACAGTATCATCGCAACAGAAGAAAATAGCCAAGACCCGCAGTTTGTAAACTTCGACATCCATGCAGTCCCGTTGACACAATACACGTATGATGAGGCTTGGGATTTCCATTTGAATGCAGGATCTCCGGCATTAAACGGATATCAGGGTTCTGACTCTTGGAGCGCGCCTTATTTCTCTACAACAGGTCTGACAGTCAACGGTGAAACGTACACTTCTCCTGCAGTACAGGCTCATTATGGTGCATACGGCATAAATTAATTGGAAAATGAATAGACGATCATATCTGCAAGCTTTGTCGGCTCTATTTGCTACAGCTACTCTCGGAAGTTGTGCCAGCACAACTTCCGACAAAGAGGAGCGCCGTGCCGCAAAAGCAGACAAGGCCAATACAATTCATCCGAATCCTGCCACCGGATTCGAGGTGCCTTCCCTCCCGGAAGACAACCTCAACTTTTACCTGGTCAGCGACCTTGGCCGCAATGGGTATTACGAACAGAAACCGATTGCTGAACTGATGGGAAAACTGGCTGAGAAAATCGACATCGAATTTGTAGTAGCCGCCGGAGACACGCATCACTTCAACGGCATTGCCAGTACACAGGATCCACTGTGGATGACCAACTACGAACTCATTTACAGTCACCCAGACCTGATGATCGACTGGTTTGCCATCAACGGAAACCACGAATACCGCGGCAATACGCAAGCGGTACAGGATTACAGCAAGGTCAGCCGCCGCTGGATCGCTCCGGCGCGTTATTATACCAAGACTTTCGAGGCAGGAGAACAGGAATCCTTGGAAATCTTTTTCATTGATACTACGCCACTCATTGAGCGTTATCGCGGAAAAGATAAATATGCGGATGCCGGGAAGCAGAGTATCGAAGAGCAAATAAAGTGGTTAGACAAGGCATTAGCCGCTTCCCAAGCGAAATGGAAGCTGGTAGTCGGACACCATCCATTATATGCCTACACCGACAAATCGGAAAGCGAACGTACGGATATGCGCAAGCACGTGGAAGCTTTGTTAAACAAATATCAGGTTGATATGTATCTGTGCGGACATATCCACAACTTCCAGCATATCAAACCGGCTGGAAGTAAAGTGGAATATTTGGTCAACTCATCCGGCTCGCTGGCGCGCAAGGTAAAAGAGATAGAAGGTACGGTTTTCTGCAGCTCAGATGCCGGATTCACGTTATTCTCTGTCAACGACAACGAACTCTCGTTCTTTTTGATAAACGGAAAAGGAGAAATCATTTATCAGTACAAAATAAACAAATAATAGTTC
>DWYO01000039.1 GCA_019118725.1 Candidatus Parabacteroides intestinavium
ATCACAAACGGGTATGCGCAAACCATAGAGCAAGAAGGAACTAAACAAGCAGCTGTTCCTCCTAAGCAAGCCATAAAGTACAAACTCACTTTTCCACAAGGAACTACCTATATTGAAATGTATGCAGATTATGGTACTTTTTCTAATAGTTTTAACAAGAATATAACTTATGCACCGGCTGCCAATAGTACCAGCTATTCTTTTACGGTTACTTGGGATAGAGTTTCTGGCAGTAAAGGGAAAATAACAGGTTACATAAAAGACGCAAATGGCGCAAGAAAAGACATCAAAGAATATTCTCAAATCGTTTACTATTTGGATGATTATACTCCTCCAACGCTTTCTTCTACGGGAAAGAAAAGGGTACTATTTGGTGAACAGCAAGTAACTTTCGAACCAGATAAGAAAGCAAAGTTCTATTATCCAAATACGACAAAAGAGGTAAGCAAATGCGAATGGAGAGTTCCCGGAGCGTGGGGATTATCCAGTGCCCAATTAAAGACCAATGGCGCAAAACTTACAGCTACTGTTGATGTCTTATCCGGAGGAACGGTAGAATATCGTGGCATAAATGAATATGACAGTAATGACTATAGCAATTACAGTTCTATTCAGGTTGAACGGTATGGGGAATTTCTTACAGCTCCAAAAGAAATAGATTTTGTAAAAGAGCAAAATCTGACTTATACATTTACAAATACAGCCGGAGCTACCTACGAATGGAAATATCCCAGCGATTGGTCGGTCGTTTCTGGTACAAATACTTATAGTATTATTCTGAAACGACCTAAAAATTCTAAATCATCCAACGTTCAAGTTCGGTTGAAAGATAATAAAACCGGAAAAACATCTCAATGGTTTTCAGCTCCTGCTTTGGAATTAAAAATGCCAGATATTGTAGGAGATAGAGTGGTAAAAACAGGTAGTCAATTCTCAATTCCAGAAGTGTCTTCTGCAGATATTACTTGGAGCATCACTGGTAGCGACAAGATAACCATTGACCAATCTGGAGTCATCAGTGTCCCGGCATATACCCGAACTCCTTCTGCTGAAATGACCATAACGGCTACTATAGCAGGAGTGCTAATAAAAAAACAAGTCTATTATTTAGCCGATTATCTGGAGGGAAACAGTGTCATTAATGGAAATACCAACAGGGAGTTTTATTGCTACGCACCAACTAAAATCCCGCAGGTAGGGATTCCGCGAGGCGCTAAAGTGGATATTACGATTACCGAGCCGTATGTATTTATCGGTTCCGGCATTACATATCGATGGCAAGCAACAGAAGGTGGAAGTAGGTTAAGGGCACTTAATTCGCAACCGACAAATCGCTGTCATTTCGAGGTGATGCCACAGGCTGAGCCCGGTCCGCTGACGATTCATACAACTATTACGTTGGATGATTTCCTTGCGGAATATGACATCAAATATTATGTTACAGGATATAGCATCCTTATGTCCTCCTCCAACATTCTCACCATTGAGAAAGAAATACCGGAGGATATGCCTACGGATGTAATCCTCCTGAACGCTACGGACGCCACGCAGTTTGAATATCAAGTCATCGAGACATCGACCGGCGTGGTGCGCATGAGCGGCTCGGCTCCGACAGACCAGCGGTTGGAATTGGATGTTTCTTCGCTCCGTGACGGCATCTATACCGTTATTGTCTCGGAGAATGGCGAAGTGAAAGCGCAGCAAAATATTTCCTTATAAATTTTCAGACGGTGTGTTATAATAAGATATTTGCACACAGATGACACGGATTAAACAGATTTTTATGGATTTTTCGACTGTACATCAATAATATATAATCCGTGGTCATCTGTTGCATCTGTGTTATTTGTGTGCAATTTTATATTTTGACACACCGTCATGTATTCAGCGAAACCTTTCACGTCAGGAAAATAAGAAGCTGTTTGGAATTTATTCCCGGCTTTACATGCAGCACGTAAAACCGGGAAGAAGCTCTATAAAGCGGAATAATCAGAAATTATATCCTACACGGACCCCCAGCCAGGCTTGGTCCAAATCTTTTACGATATTGTATTTCACCTCCAGGCCAATCGTCATCTCTTTGGTGGCATAGACCTCGGCTCCCAGACCCAAATTCACACCTAAACGGGTCTCTTTATGGCTATCATCTCTTTTCCCGAAATCATTGACATCCAATCTGGAGTGGTGCCATTTCCAGAAAGAAAGGTCTACTCCGGCCAGCGGATAGAATCCGAACACGTCACTGAGCTGAACCACATAGTGCGCGTTTACATCAATAGCCACGGCACTCAGGTCGTCCGCCTTTACAAAATAGGTCAATGACGGAGCGATGCGCACCTCATCGGTGATGTTATACCGGTAGTCGATACCTAACGTGGCATTTTCTGATTCGAACCCATAGCCTAAGTTAAAGCCTAACGAGGAATCCCCCCGGCTGGTCTGGGCAAAGCTTTGCATATAGGCGCAAACCATACAAGCGAGCAATAAAACTAATTTTTTCATACGCATTCCCATTTATGTTATTTGACTTTCAATCTGTCTCCGGCCTCTTTGACGATGGCCCGATAATATTCTTCGCTATATCCGGGAGAGTCCGGAGCGGCACCTAATCCGTACCCGTTATCCAGGAACTTGCCATCCTTCTCTTTGCGGATTACTCCGTCCGAATATTTTACGATCAGAAATTCTCCCAGCTCTTTCCAGCGGTCGACCGACTCGTCCGCGGTCGTGGTGCTGTACCAAGTCAGGAACTTGACCGCCTCTTTCGGGTCCTTGTTGTAGAGTTCGGCAGCCGCTTTGTCGATGGCCGGTTGCATATCCATATAGCGGTTCTCCAGTTCAGATTGCACCTCGCGTACATCATCTATCATTTGGTTATACCGGTAATACACCATATTGGCCACCCAGTTGCGTACCCAGAAAGCCGAAGTCCATGAGAACTGCATCATGCTTCCGTTACCTTGCCGGTAACATTCGGGAGCCGTTGTGGACGAGCAATAAATCGGGGTAAATACAGTCGTGTTGGCATCGTCTACGGCAAACCAAAGGACTCCTCCGATGGCATCCGGAAGCCAGCTGCGCATCTGAGGCACGATGACAAATCCGCTCTGTTGGGTAGAGATAGGGCGTTCGTTGGTATATTCCTGTCCGTCTACTTTATAGCTGAGCGGGCGGAAGCGGTAAGGAGCCTTGAACGGGCCGGCGCCCGGATCGCGGGTCATGTCCAGCTCTGTCCCTTCATAATGGTCGCGCATCATATCCCGCACGTCCGATACAGAGAGTTTGCGGTCCGGCTTGATGTAAAGCGGCATAGGTTCGGCATTGACATCCCCTTTTACCAAGTCAATGTATTTCCCCATATCCTTATTATATTTGTTGAAGAAAGCCCATACGCGAGCCTCGCACGCCCGTAGTCCGCCGAACTCGTAAGGATTATAGGCCTTGGCAAAGCTGAAGTCCTTGTCCTTACCTTTATAATAGCCTTTCTCGCGGGCGAAGGAAACCACATCCGGCGAGTACATGCAATTCTCTTTGTCATCGAACGGTATCTGCTGGATACGTGCCTGGTTGGCATGGGCCGAGATGCAATCGTCCGGAATACGGATGGCTACCCACACCGCGCCTTTGTTGCCCGGGCCTTTACCGATCATCTCCATAATCCAGGCTTCATTCTTATCGGCGATAGAGAACGACTCCCCGCTGCTGTAATATCCGTGCTCCGCCACGAGGTCGGTCATGATCTTGATGGCTTCGCGTGCCGTTTTCGAGCGTTGGAGCGCCACATAGATCAAGCTTCCGTAATCCATGACACCGGTCGTGTCCACCAGTTCGGGACGCCCGCCCCAGGTACTCTCGGTAATAGCCACCTGATGCTCGTTCATATTGCCGATCACCGAATAGGTCTCTCTCACTTGCGGAATCTTGCCCAAGGGCTTGCCCGTATCCCATTCCTTGATCTCCAGCATGGAACCTTCCGGCCAGGTCGCCGCAGGCCAATGATAAAGCTCACCATACAACGTATATGAATCGGCGGCATAGCTAATCATTACAGACCCGTCTACCGAAGCCTTCTTTCCTACTAAAAGCCCTGTGCAGGCATCAACCTGAGTAAACGATGCCATTCCCAGACACAAAGCTACACTTATCCAAAACTTCTTCATTGTATAAATTATTTTTCAAGTGAATACAAGAGTTTGATTTCTTCTGCCCAAAGCGTCTCGTCCGGTGTTTCGAGGATGAGGGGGATGCCATCGAAACGGGCATCGTTCATCAAGAGTTCGAACATCTTCAGCCCCATCACACCTTTCCCTACGCTGTCATGCCGGTCTACACGGGTAGCCAGTTCCTTTTTGGAGTCATTGATGTGCATTCCCCGCAGGTACTTAAAGCCGATTATCTCGTCAAACCGGGCAAAAGTGTCACGGAATCCCTCTTCGGTACGGATTTCATACCCTGCGGCCAGCGTATGTGCCGTATCCAGGCAAACTCCTACCCGCGATTTGTCCTCCACCTGGCGGATGATCTCCGCGATCTGCTCGAAGGTAAATCCCAGATTAGAGCCTTGTCCGGCGGTGTTTTCGATAACGGCCGTTACCCCCGAGGTCTTGTCCAAAGCCCAGTTGATGGATTCGGCTATCCGGGAGAGGCATTCGCTTTCCGGCATTTTATTCAGGTGGCTTCCCGGATGGAAGTTCAACCGGTCGAGTCCTAACTGTTCACAACGTTGCATCTCGTCTAAAAACGCCATGCGCGATTTCTCCAATCCTTCTGTCTCCGGATGACCTAAATTGATCAGATAGCTATCGTGGGGGAGGATGTCGCCGGCCGAATAGCCGAACTCCGCACACCGTTGCTTGAATAGCTCGATGCTTTTTCCGGATAAAGGCGCGGAGCGCCATTGCCGCTGGTTACGGGTGAACAGGGCAAAAGCTTTCGCCCCGATAGCGTGGGCATTCAGAGGTGCGTTTTCCACTCCCCCCGTGGCAGACACGTGTGCGCCTATTTTTTTGTTGCTGACTTTATTCATAATTCGCTATAAATTTCCGACAAATGTACCTTATTATTTATTCCCATGCAAATTATCGGAAAATTCATGCCTATGTTTGATTCCGTTTATGCCTATCTTTGCCGACGTTTATGCCTATCTTCGGATTCGTTTATGCCTATCTTTTTTGGGAAGAACCGTGAATTTGCATCGATTTTTTTGATTAAAAAACTTTACCTTTCGAAAAAAGGTGCTAACTTTGTGCGCTGTAATAAAAAATATTAATGAACAGATTATGATTAAGATTACATTTCCGGATAATTCCGTGAGAG
>DWYO01000040.1 GCA_019118725.1 Candidatus Parabacteroides intestinavium
AACCAATCTTTGTATATTTGCATCTCGAATAATAAAAAGCAGAAAAAGATGATGAAGTATATTTTCGATTATCTATGGATTTTGTTGGCTCTGCTGGTTGTCTCTTCGTGTCAAGATGACAAGAACTTCACGGTGAAAGGTGTGGTGTCCGGAGCAGACGGACAGACGATGTATTTGGAAAACGTAGGTGTGTCATCGGTTGTGGTCTTGGACTCGGTCAAGCTGAATCCTGCCGGTAAATTTGAATTCAAACAAGCTCGTCCTGAATATCCGGATTTCTATCGTTTGCGGTTGAAGAATCAGTTGATTAACTTCGCGATTGACTCGACTGAGGTTATTACGGTTGCGGCTGATGCTGGTACCTTTGCGACCTCTTATCAGGTGGATGGCTCGGATAATTGCAAGGCCATCAAGGAGATTACGTTGGCCCAACTGGATGCTAATCAGGCGATCAACCGGATCCGTAAGGAATATGAGCACAAGCATTTGGAAGATACAGCATACGTAAACCGCATCATGGAGGCTTCGAAAGCCTATAAGGAGGTGGCGTTGAAATATATTTATGGCGCCCCGATGTCTACTGTAGCCTATTATGCTTTGTTTCAGCAGGTAAACGGATTGCTTTTGTTTGATTTGTACGACAAGACCGATTCGCGGGCATACGGCGCGGTGGCCACCAGCTATAATCACCTTTATCCGGAAAGTCCGCGTACCAAGCAGTTATACAATTTGGCCTTGCAATCTATCAAGGTCATCCGTAGTCAGCAAAAGCTGAATCTGGATGAAATAGAGACCAAAGAGGTCAGCTTCCTGGAGATATCTCTTCCGGATGTTTATGGAAATGTAGTGAAATTGTCGGAAATTGCTCATAATCACCCGGTCTTGGTCAACTTTACAGCCTATGCGGCGGAGTGGTCGCCGGCATTGAACATAGAGTTGAACAAACTTTATTCGAAATATGCCGACAAAGGATTGAAGATTTACCAGATTTCACTGGATGCGGACGAACACTTCTGGAAAAATGCAGCCTCTAATCTGCCTTGGACCTGTGTACACGATCCGGAAACTGTCTATTCGCAAGCGGCTGCTTTATATAATGTAAAGCAATTGCCCGCTCTTTTCCTTTTGGATAAAAATGGTAATGTTGTAAAACGCGAAGATTATCCGCATAAGCTGGAAAATGATATAAAAGCAGCATTATAAGGAGCCGGATTAAGAAGACTTCAGGGGAACAAAAAATGGACCCTCAACAGAAAGCGTGCCAATCTATGCTTTCTCAAATATGTTATAAAGCAGAAAAGAAAATATTGCAAATTAAAAAACTTGCCTTATATTTGCAATGTCTTTACGATATCGGAAGAGTTCCTGTCAAGTAAATTGACGGGGATTCTTTTTTTATTACACAGAACCTTTTCCGTAAGCGGGATTGGGGAATGTGTATTTCTAAACGGAATTACAAATAAATAAAAATAGGAGGATTTTGTATGGCTGTTAGCTACATGACGAAAGACGGCTATAATAAGATTTTGGCCGAAATCGATTATTTAGAATCTGTAAAACGTCCGGAAATATCGGCACAGATTGCAGAAGCACGCGATAAAGGAGACTTGTCAGAAAATGCGGAATATGATGCCGCTAAGGAGGCACAGGGTATAATGGAAGCTAAATTGGCTCAATTGAAAGGGTTGATTGCCAATGCCCGGCTGATTGACGAATCGCGTGTTCAGACCGATGAGGTGCAGATCCTGAATAAGGTGAAAATCAAGAATACGAAAAACAATGCCGTGATGACTTATACCTTGGTTTCCGATTCAGAAGCCAACTTGAAAGAGGGAAAGATCGCGATCAGTACCCCTATTGCGCAAGGTTTATTGGGCAAGAAGGTAGGCGATGTTGTCGAGATAAAAGTGCCTTCCGGCATGATGAAGTTCGAAATTATGGATATTTCAATTTAATCTCATACAGTTATGGCAACGATATTCAGCAGAATCGTAGCAGGTGAAATTCCTTGCCACAAAATAGCGGAAGATGATGAGTTCTTCGCTTTTTTGGATATTAATCCGGTAGCGCTCGGACATACATTGGTTATCCCGAAAGAGGAAATCAATTATTTATTTGACATTGAAGATGCCAAGTTAGGGCGGATGATGGCTTTTGCCAAGCGCGTGGCGCGCGCACAAGAAAAAGCAATCACCTGCAAGCGTGTAGGTGTGGCGGTAATGGGATTGGAAGTTCCTCATGCGCATATTCATCTGATACCTATCACAAAGGAATCGGATATGTATTTCGGAGGAAAGAAATTGGAGTTGTCGCAAGAGGAATTGGCAGATATTGCAGCTAAGATCCGTGCGTCTTATGAATGATTTTGGTCGTTAAATAGGGGTTAAAGGACGGTGCATCTTATTCTGACGCACCTTAAGGGGCTGTGTTAAAATGAATGTTTTGATGCACCCCATTAAGGTGTGTCAGAATTAGCAAAATGCAAGGCATTGAGGATGAGGGCGACAGGAGTTTACTGGAGTAAATGACTTAGCCCGAATTCCGAAAATAACGCAGCAGTTTGCAATTATGACACACCGT
>DWYO01000041.1 GCA_019118725.1 Candidatus Parabacteroides intestinavium
GAACGGGGAAAAAGACCGGAAACAAATTTAGAAAAAGCTGAATAACTATTTTCCGAAGAAATTCAAAGCAGCCCAAAAGGGGAATAATATGAAAAAGAATTTGATGATTATGGGGATGATTTCCATATTGCTATCATCTCCGTTTTGTAAAGTTTTAGCTTACGAAAATGAATCTGTTTGTAACACGACTCTTTCTGACAAGAAATCGGAGCATAGAGGACCGGGGGCTTCGATGTTGACAGATGAGTTCATAGAAACGCTATCTTTGTCCGATGAACAAGTCGAAAAATGGAAAGAAATAGAAGCTAACTTCCGGGGAAAAATGGATGCTATGCGTCCGGATAGAGATAGTGATGAACGTCCGGATCCGGAACAGATGAGGGAAAAAATGGATGCTATGATGCAAGAATATGATGCCGCTGTAAAAGATTTTCTTTCGGATGAGCAGTATGAACAATATCAAACATATCGGGAAAATCACAGGCCAAACGATTTTCCTGAACACAGACCGGAAATGAATGAACCGGATAATGAATTTGAAGACGACTTATTTTGATTAGAGGAAAAGACGGTGTGTCATAATTGCAAACTGCTGCGTTATTTCCGGTATTCGGGCTAAGTCATTTCCTCCAGTAAACTCCTGTCGCCCTCATCCTCAATGCCTTGCATTTTGCTAATTCTGACACACCTTAATGGGGTGCATCAAAACATTCATTTTGACACAGCCCCTTTAAAAAATTACTATGCTCCTCATAAGCACGGAGAAAAAAGCTGGAAACAAATATTTAGAAAAGGCTACATAGCCCCCTCATGATTTCCATCTCGTTCTCTTCCAAAATGAAAGAGGACAATTTTTCGCCCGCTTTTTCAATTCTGCCTTCCTGCGCAAGAAAACATTGCACAATTTCATTCGGGGTACAGTGGTAGCGGTCTGCCAGGAAACTAACCACCTCATCTTCATATAATGCTACCGGGATGTCCATTTGATTTTCCATCATTCAACTTCTTTATTCGTTTGTCTATGCAAAGTTACCGGCTCTTGCAAAAGCCAACGTAACGATAAGTGGGCTGTTTGTGTCCTTTTTACAGATTTTCGCCTATACATACCGTTATCTGACAGAAATTCATTACATTTGTAGCGATGTAACAGTCAGGCGATAAAATGACGAAGATAATGAAAATCAGAAACGTGAGCGACTACAGCCGCTATCTCGGATGCAAAGAACAGCATCCGCTGGTCTGTGTCATCGATTATGCGGAAGTTTCTCCCGTACGTCATAGCCTGAACAACTACAGCGTGTACGGCATCTTTTTCCATGACGAGGCAGAGATTGACTTGTCCTACGGCTGCGGTAAATATGACTATAAGAAAGGAACTGTCATCTGCGTGGCTCCCGGACAGGTAGGTGGCAAGGAGGACAATGGCGAGGAGGTAATGCTGACGGGCTGGGCGTTGCTTTTCCATCCCGATCTGCTGCACGGCACCCCGTTGGAGAAATCCATCAGGAACTACTCTTTTTTCGACTACCGTGTCAATGAAGCCCTCCACATGACCGATGACGAGCACGATATCTTAGCTTCCCTAATGCGCCAGATACGCGAGGAACTGCAAAAGAGACACGATGAGTTACAAGATACCATCATCGTAGGCTATATCGATTTGGTACTGAACTTCTGCCAACGTTTCTATAACCGACAGTTCATAACCCGCAAATTAGAAAATTCGGATATATTGATGCGGTTCAACAATCTGTTGCAGAGTTATTACGAAGAGAAACTGCAACTGACACTCGGTCTGCCTACCGTACAATATTGTGCCGACAAACTTTGCATGTCGCCTAACTATTTCGGTGATATGTTTAAGAAGATGACAGGCAACACTGCCAGCGACCATATCCGGAAATATGTCATCCAACTGGCAAAAAACGAACTTGCAGGAGGGACACCCATCGCGCAAGTTGCCTACGAGCTGGGATTTGAGTACACCCAGCACTTCAGTCGAATGTTCAAGAAACAGACAGGAATAACACCTTCCTCTTATTGCGAAGGATTACGAAAGTAATAGTGATTCTCCTCAAAACGGCCCAAGTAAAATTAGCAACAACTATTAGCCCGGACTTGATGCAGGATGAAGTCCGAGCTTCTTGATACATCAAGTCCTATATGAAGCCTGCATATCTCAAATGGGAGAAATTCCATGCATAACAAACGGTTCTCCGGGCGCCAACACATGAATACGTTCCGGGTTCACAATCCGCCCTTCCAAAACTTTCGGGTCGGCGTTGAACACTTTCATATCCGGCGCATCGACTGTTCCCCAATGCGAAAGCAGCAGTTGTGCATTGGGATAAGCATTAGCCACCTTAACCGCATTGTCCAGACCAATATGCCAACCGTCATCGGAGAAGTCGAAAAATATCACATCTGGAGACGGCAACTCTAAAAACTCCGGCAAAAAGCGGGAATCTCCCGGTGCCCAAATCACTCCATCAGCCGTCCGAATCAGGAAACCGCAATAATCTTCCCGTTTGAAAAGACGGTCAAATCCACCAAATTCATTTTGCCACGTATGGAAGGCCGGTGTCATACTGACCGTAATATCCCTGATTTGGAACGTATCTTTCAACCCATGTCCGAAAGAGGGAAGTTTCATCTCTTTCATTAAGGAATCAACATAGCATGTCGAATGGTACTCTTTGCAGACAGCCGACAATTGTTCGCAGGTAAGTCGGCTAAAATGATCGTTATCACTATGAGTCACCAAAACCGCATCCAATGCCGGTACATCCTTAGGCAAAACAGGAACCTCTATTAATAAAGGCATATCAAAACCGACAAGCAAAGGATCTACCATGATGCAAGTGCCGCGACTATTGATAAAAAAGCCAGCGTTTCCCATCCAGCGGATAACCGTTTCGTCATTGGGTGCAAACGCATCTTGACCGAAATGCCGAGTTTGCGGCGGGATAGCCTGTCCTTTCTCATTGTAAGCCGATTGAGCCTGAAAGCAGTAAGGTATGAACAAAACCAAATTGAAAATAAGTTGTCTGATAGCTTTCATTTCTTTCTCTGATTTCATATTCTATTTTCCCATCGTTTCCTTTACTTTTGCCAATAAGTCGGGTATATCCAGCTGCTGCGGACACTTCGCCAGGCATTCGCCACAACCTACACACGAAGATGCGGGATCGCCACGCTGGACGGGAGACATAGAGACTGTATAGTCCGCCCACGCCCGTTCCTTATTCTTGTGCAGCAAATAATTATTATACACGTAGGCAAAGATATAGCCGATAGCGACATTGTGCGGACAGGGGATGCATTGGTAACAGCCCGTGCAGTCGATGTGTCCTGATGCATGACGGTAGGCGTAAATGGCGGCTCCTAATGCTTCACGTTCTGCCGGGGTAAGCATGTTCGGCTTGGCTTTGGAAGCATACTTCAGGTTCTCTTCCACATCCTCCATACTCCCCATGCCACTGACCGCCACGCTGACTTCGGGTATATCCCACAGGTAATCTAATGCCCACTCCGCATCAGGTTTATGAATACCTGTAGAGGCAAGCGCCTCACGCATCACTTGTGGAAGGTTGGCGAGGAACCCGGTGCGGACAGGCTTCATCACAGCCAGTCCCATACCGTTAGCCGCAGCATACTTCGGACCGAGCACACCCGCCTCATATTCATAATCAAGGTAGTTGTGCTGGATAAGGCAAAAATCCCACGCCGGTGTATATTCGACTACCCGTTTGAACAACTGCAGGCTATCGTGGAAGGAGAAGCCCATAAAGCGTATTTTCCCTTGCGCCTTCAGATTTTCCATCTTCTCGATAAGTCGATACGGCAGTACATAGTCTTTCCACGCCCGATGCATAATCATGTGAATGTGATAGAAGTCTATTACATCTGTGCCGATAGAACGGCGCGACTGGTCGAAAAATTTCTCAAAGTCATCCGCACTTTGCATCTCCCACCACGGCATTTTGGAGGTTACATATACACGGTCACGCCAGCCTCCTGCGAGTGCTTTACCTACCGCCTGCTCGCTCTCACCGCCCATATAGACACGTCCTGTATCGATGTAATTCACGCCGCCCTCAATGGCACGGCGTACCATCGGCGTAGTTTGTTCGAAATCCACATGTCCGTCCTTCATCGGCAGACGCAGCATTCCAAACCCCAATGCAGACACATTCACCCCCGTCCTTCCCATCGGTCGGTATCGCATTTGTGGATTATAATTAAGAATATCCTTTGACAACTCTTTTTTCCCCACTTGCCTTTCAGCCTCCTGTGCAATGGCTCTTGGACTATTCATGGAGCCTATTGCCGCGGTAAGAATCCCGCTTTTGATAAAATCTCGTCTGTCCATAATTTTTAAAGAACTAAGAAGCTGTTTTGAATTTCTTCGGAAAATAGTTATGCAGCTTCTAAAAATGAAGAATTAATGATAAGTCAATCCAATGAGCCACGCCGGGTTATGACGTACCAATAAGTCAATGTCGCTTTGAGGTATGCCTTCTGCCAGCAATTTCAGGATGCAATTCCTCATGCCTTTAATGGGATGTGGCATCACAGCTTGTCCCAAGTCGGTGGAAATAAAACTCCGTGTCGGGTCAATGCAAACAAACGAAGCAAATTCCTTGATGGTTTGCCGTTGGTATTGAGGCATCTTTGTCCCCTCTCCCCAAAGACAAGGCAGATAGCAATATTCAATGTATGCGCCAAGGTCGATACACCGCTTGATTTGGTCAAATGTCATTGTCCAAATAGAGGAATTGGCATGAGTGACAACGATACGTCTCACCCCAATCTCTTGCGCTTTACGGACAAGTATAATACATTCTTCCGGTGAAGAATGTCCGGTTGCAAAGATAATGTCCGCTTCTGCGCATATTTCCATAACCTTTATCACCTCCGGCAAGACCTGTCTGTTATCGTCCAATACAGGGATTCCCTTCTCCTTGCGTCCCTCGCTCTGGTACTGATAAGCCGCATCCAATGTCGGCATCCAAATACAGCGACACAGCCCACCGCTTGTCTCAATAGCTTTCTGCGCCGCAAAGACGTTCACTTTGTCGCCATGCGCCCTGTTCATACAGAAACTACCGAAACATTCTGCTCCCGGCAATGCCTGCCGGATGATATATGCCCTGTCGTGGCAACTGAAGTCATTGGACTTGAACATCACGGCACGGTAACCTGCCGCCATTGCATTCTTCATAAAACTATATTCATCCACCGACCGTTCCCGCGAATCCGGACGACAATGCAGGTGAATGTCACACACGCCTTTCAATAACCCGTCACTGGTAAATTCAATACCATCCTTTTGCTCCCGCAACAGATTTTTGGTCTGTCCCTGTATAGCTGTGGAAGCAAGCCATGCTCCTCCTGTCATAACGGAAGTCTTAATAAAATCCCTTCTGCACATTATATCCATATACTTCTTCTTTTTGTGCAAAGTTAACGGCATATCGTGCAGAAGGATGTAACAATTCCACGGAGGATTGTGACGGTTTTACTGATTATGATTTACCAGATCTCCATTTTATCGTGTTTTTTACAGCTTCCAGCCAGAGATGCTTTCCTGTATTCCCCATAAATGCGCGTAAAGCCCCTCCTTTCGGATAAGTTCATCGTGCGTGCCTTCCTCGCGTATGCGCCCGTTGTCTAAGACGATGATTCGGTCGGCGTTCTGAATGGTTTTAAGCCTGTGGGCAATGGCAATGACGGTGCGCCCTTTGATGAGCGTGTCAATGGCTTTCTGCACTTCCACTTCGTTTTCCGGGTCGAGGGAGGCGGTCGCTTCGTCCAGTAGAATGATTGGCGCGTCTTTCAGAATGGCACGGGCTATGGATATGCGCTGCTTCTCGCCGCCCGACAAGGTACAGCCTCCTTCGCCCACCATCGTTTCGTAACCCTGAGGCAAGCGCATGATGAAGTCATGGCAACAGGCTTTCTTGGCGGCGGAAATGATTTCCTCGTCCGTCGCGTCTGTCTTGCCGAAACGGATGTTGTTGCGTATCGTGTCCTGAAACAGATAGACATCTTGAAACACCATGGAGATATGACTCATCAGACTTTCGGGTGCTATTTCATCCATCGGAACGCCGTTGAAGCAGATGCGCCCTTTCTGCGGGTCATAGAAACGGGCGCAAAGTTTCATCAGCGTACTTTTTCCGCTTCCCGATGGGCCGACAAGAGCTGTCAGTGAATTATTGGGAAGCGTGACGGTTACATCGTGCAGCACTTCTTTATCTTGATAAGCGAACGATACGTGTTCAAACCGAATGTCACCTGCCGTCGGAGATTGCCTTTCCCCTTTCATTTCCGGTTCGTTCATCAGTGAAAGGATGCGCCCTCCGGCAATGGAAAAGTACCGGAACTCGGTGAAATTGGTCAGGGCGGAAGTCAGCGGGTCGAACACACGGGAACCGACCACGAGGAACAGCACGAACACAAGGATGGAAAGCTCTCCTCCCAACAGAAGATAAGTTCCGCACAACACCATCAGGGTCAGTCCGGCACGTACCAATGTAATGCTCAACAAGACGAAGGGGCCTAACAGGGCTTCCTGACGGATGCAGGCACGGCGAAGCTGGGCAAAAGCATCGCGCAACCGGACGAAACGGTCGCCCAACAGGTTGTAGGCTTTCATCACCCGGATGCCTTGCAGGTATTCTTCCAACCGGTTTCCGGCATCTATTTTGGCTTGAATCTGCTTACCGCTCAGTTTCCTTTGTACACCTGTGCTTGCCCACAATACAAGCATGGCAAGCGGAAGTGCAGCAAACATGCTGACCGCCATCCTCCAGTCTATCCAGACCAGCGAGGCAAAAGCCAGTACGGGCATGACCACGGCACCCATCAGCTGGGGCAGGTGGTGCGAGATACCGGTTTCCGCCATCATGAAGTCC
>DWYO01000042.1 GCA_019118725.1 Candidatus Parabacteroides intestinavium
TTGTCTGCCAATTTATTCTGGATAGCGGCCAGCTCATTTTCGAGCTTTTCTTTCTCGGCAGATAAAGTCTGTGCATCACCTTTCCGGGCTTCCATATCATTTTTGAGTGCCGACAATTGGGCTTCTTTTTCTGCCTGCTCCTTTTTCAAGTTTTCTACCATTGAAGTCAAGCCCTTGACCCTGCGCTCTGCCATCCGGATGTCCGAATGGAGAGAGGAAAGGACTTGCTGATGGCGGGCAATCTGTTGTTCTATAGTGGTACACTCTTCCGATAGCATACGGCGGTATTCTTCCGTTGTCCTATGCCGTGCACCGGTCTCGGAGACGCTTCGTCCTCTTTCCATTCCCCACTTCGTGTTGACTTCAGCGAAAAAGTCCGTATGGAGCTGCTTCATCCTCGCGCTATATTCGAATTTGTCCTTTCCGGCGAATATCTCCTTGTACGCAAATTTTCCGTCTTTGATTGGTAGCAAGGTACAATGTACATGCGGATTCAACTCATCCAGATGTACAATGAATGCCGCAATATTCTGTTCACCATATCTGCCACAAACAAATGAATAGACATCCTTTGCCCAACGCTCAATATCGCTTTTCCTTTTGACACGGGAATTGTCCGCACCTTTTTCAAAATCCACATCCTGCGTGCCGAATGCGAGTTCGTGCATCCGCTCCCGAGAACCGCCGAAGATGATGTTTACCACTGTGCGGTATTTCGGTTCAATCAGACCCTCATTGGGGTCCTTGATTCCGCGATGTTTCAATATGTCTGCTATCCGTTCCGGGATATTGCGGCTCGTGTCGATGGGGCGGACCTTGCCTCCGGGCGCAATCTCGAAGTTCAGATGTTTGCGGGTGGGATCATAGTTGCCTTTACTCATGGCGTATTTCTCCGCCTCTTTACTGCGATTGCGCAGGTGTTCGTTGCCTTGGGCGGCTGTGATTCCTTTCGACACATGTACGTCAAGTACCTGTTTTGCATTTGCCATATTGTTTCCGTGTTGTATTGTACAATCCACCATGTCCCAGCTTGCTGCTTGTTCGGACATGCCTCCCTGCGACGTTAGTCGGCAGGGGTATTAGGCTCCCCCTTCCCTTTGTTTCGTGGCATGTGGGCAAGCCCACTTGCCTCATAAAACTGGAAGAATGTCTGGACTGAGATAGGGATGGATTGTTCCTGGTTATACAATTCATTTTCGTTTCCCGTTCAGTCCGACAATGTCTGGGCTTTTGCTGCAAGCGATAAAAAGGGAATACGGAACGATTTAAGGAGTTCTTTGTCCCTGTCCACATCAACACCTGCGCCGGATGCTTCGGGATTAAATACAAGCTCCGCAAGCTCTTTGGCAGTCTCGATAAATGCGCCCCAATCACCGCCGAGCTCAAGGGTGAAGAACTGCGACAGTTGAGAGCTGTTGTCGAATCTTGACTTACGCAACACACGCTTGAGAGCGGCATTGGCAATACACTCTAATATTATTTCCCTTAGTTTTTCTTCTTGTCTGACGACTTCTGCCGATACCGTATCAGTATCGTCGTCGGAAGCCTGACAATTATCTCCATTGGCAATGACAGCAAATGCCTGGCAAAGAGCCTGACCACATGAATGACCGACGTCCTCTGATGTCTTTTTGCCAATGACCCATTCGGACAATATACTGTCGATTCGTGTGGCAAAGTCCGGCTCTTCCTGTTCAGTTTCTGCAATTGCCGTTTTTCCAGACTGCACGGTCATGGTTATGATGACACTTTTCTTAAGTTTTGTGCGTTCAAGTAACCCGAAAGATTCCAGAGCATCCAGAAAGGTTCGGACAGTGGCACGATGCCAATGCCAGGATTCTGCAAGATCAGAGATTGTCACATGACATTGGTTGGAAAGAAGTTTGCGCTCCACTTTCCTTACAAATGGAGAAACAAAACCTGCCATTGATCTGTCCAACAGGTCCCAATATGCTTCCGTCTTTGTTTTCCGGTCTCCGGCTTTCTCCTTCAGGAAATCGAATACCTTGACATCTGCCAGTATAAAGGTCGTATTCTCTTGACTATTTTTCATTTTACCTTGTTTTAATGATTATTACAGTGCGGAGTCTATGAAATGCTGCCGTTGTCCGCTTCATCCGGCACCATTGCGTGATGATTATCGTGATTCTCTTCGGATATTGTTTCTGAATGCGTTGTCATTCCTTCTGCCTTTTCTTCATTATTACATTCGACTGTGACCGGAGCAGAGGGATAGAACAGGGCTGCCAAAAGAATATAGTATGCAGTTACGGTAGTAGTGTACAGATACGGTTCAAAGCAACTGATCAATATTATAGCACCGATGCCGGCAAACAGATTCCGGGAGTCATGCAAACGGAAGAGACATTTGTCCGCCAGCCTGAACGAGAACATAGCGGCACAAATAACGGTTGATACCAGAATGCCGAATTCACCAACATGTCCACTTGCATAGACGTAGTGAAAAAGCAGTAACAGGAACAGGAGCACCCGTGTATAGAGTTTGCGGGCTCTGATGTTTTGTGACATGGCGGCGTGAAGCTTTGCCATAAACCGATATGGCTTCTTGTACAATATCAATGACAGTACAAGAGGGCTTACGCAAAAGATGAGTTGCAATACTTTCAGTAACATAAGTAATAAGGTTTTTCGGGAACATGTAAAGGTGTAGCTCTGAGTTCCAAGTGGACAATGCCATAAGTTGCCAAGCGGATAATGGTTTCGGCATCTACGGCCGTGAGGTTCATTGCAGCTTTTTTGATTCGCTGCTTGAATGCCCGATCCTGTTTACGATAGATAGCCAAAGCTTTGTCCAGTTCATGTTCAGGGATGGCCCATGTGGTACCTTCGAGGTATGTTCCGTTTGCCTTGAACGCCCGCAGGACCAAAGTTCGGGAGACAAGGTAGTCTGTCCGGTCACTTCTTGAGATGATATGTTCTTCATAGAGGTTATCGTCGGCGACCTCTATCCATGTACGGTGGGCATTGATCCAATAGACCATCTGCCTGTATAATGTATTTCTCATGATGATGTTGTTTTTATAAAAAGTCAATAAGTATGTCCTCCTTGTTCTTCTGGTATTTCAGCTTTCCGCTTTTAGAATGGA
>DWYO01000043.1 GCA_019118725.1 Candidatus Parabacteroides intestinavium
GAATCATAAGCATTGGAGTAAGCCCAACCGGATGGGCGATGTGGAAATCATGGTCATTCTGATCCTGTTCCACTCGGGTGGTTTCAGATGTTTCAAGTATTATTACAAGGAATATGTCTGCAAGCATCTGATCCACCTCTTTCCCAGACGTGTGTCCTACCACTGTTTTGTGGAACTGGAGAAGGAAGCCCTGTTACAACTGACCGTCATCGTCAAGGAGGTTTTGCTGGGTACTCCTCAACTTTATGTTCACACCGGGAAATGTGAATGACCGTGAACCGTTGAAACAAATCAAATTCCTGAAAAATATAAAGGAAAAGCTCTGTGCGGACAAAGGGCATATTGGTCAGGCACTATTTTGAGAATCTTTTTATGGGCGGCATACATATCGAACTCACGTTAATTTAGTATTATAATAGAGTTGTGATTTTCTGTGAAAATAAAAACTCGTTAAGTATCAATATGTTACATATTAAGTGGATTCCCATTGAAAATAAGATTACGCATAAAAAGGCACATAGGTTGAGAATTTCTTTGAGATGCTGTCCTCATTTGCTGGTTTTATCAGTTTTTCTGCCATCGTATCTGCAATGATGCGCGAAGCAGCGGCAGATTGATTCTTATTTAGGCCGGAACGTTCTCGGATTGATTGGTTGTTGATTGCGATATTGTCCTCGAACATCAGGCAGGTATGTTGGTAACAAGCCATGATTTTCTCTCGTCTTGTCATTTCCACAAGGGTTTTTTGAGGAAACAAAGATACACGGGTGTAATCTTCGAGAGACTGGAATTTCGCTGGTGGAAGGAGCACCTTTTCTATGGCTTCAATTGCTCTGTCCATTCCACTTCCTTGTCGTTCATACAATCCAAGCAGAAGTATTGATTGTGTTACTATTCATTTCCAAGGCTTTCATGCTGTTCAATTTTTGAGATTCCATACGCCTTGAATTATCCATTAATCACAACACTTTGATTTGTAGTGCGAATTTAGCGATAATATTTGTAAATACCACTTTGAGTCTCAGAAAAGTGAGCAAAGCCTCAATAACGCTTATTTTGCATGGATATATGTATATAGTAAAGCTATGTTGTCGTTTTTTTGTTGATAATCAACGATAAAACCTCTCTTTGGTATGTCTTTTCAGACAAGATCCGCCCATGTGGCTTTGGCTTCACGTAACAAGTCGGCTGGGGCAAGACGGACTTGCAATCCGCGTTGCCCGGCACTGACGTATATCTGTTCGAGGCTTTCGGCCGTCTGGTGGATATAGGTCGGAAAATGTTTCTTCATGCCGATGGGGGAGCAGCCTCCCCGGATATAGCCGGTCAGCGGGAGCAGCTCTTTTACGTGAATCATTTCGCAATTCTTATTGCCAGATACTTTGGCGGCTTTCTTCAGGTTTACCTCTTTATCTCCGGGAATGACACATACGAAATAACCGCTCTTGTCCCCGCGGAGCACCAGCGTTTTGAATACCTGTTCGATGTTTTCCCCCAATTGCTCGGCTACGTGTGTCGCGCTCAAGTCTGACTCGTCTACCTCATAGGGGACTAATGTATAGTTTACTTTAGCCTTGTCCAAGAGACGGGCTACGTTTGTTTTGTTTATCTTTTCTTTCATTGTATCTTATTCCCTTTCATTGATAATTGAATACGTTTACGACCGAGGTCAACGCTCAAGACCCGTACTTGGATATGTTGGTGGAGCGAAACGATGGCATTGGGATCGCTCACAAACGAATCAGATAATTCGGATATATGCACCAACCCATTTTCTTTGAGACCAATATCCACAAAACAACCGAAGTTGGTGATGTTGGTTACGATTCCCGGTAAAATCATCCCTTCAGTCAGGTCTTCTATAGAATGAATGTTCGGATTGAAGCTGAACTCTTTGATTTCATTCCGCGGGTCGCGCCCGGGCTTGTCTAATTCTTTCAGGATATCCTGAAGGGTCGGTAAGCCTACCCGGTCATTGATGTATTTTTCCGGGACGATTTGCGCCCGCAGGGATTTCTTATGAATCAAATCGTCTATCGTACAATGCAAGTCGTTTGACATGTGCTGCACAATGGAATAGCTCTCCGGATGAACGGCTGAATTGTCCAACGGATTGCTCCCGTTGGGAATGCGCAGGAATCCGGCGCATTGCTCAAAAGCCTTGTTTCCTAACCGGGGTACCTTCTTCAGTTCTTCCCTACAGGAGAATGCTCCGTTTTGGGTACGATAGTCTATGATGTTTTGTGCCAATGCCGGACCCAATCCGGAGATGTAGGTAAGCAATTCCTTGCTGGCCGTATTGACATTGACACCCACCAGGTTGACGCAACTTTCGACCGTCTGGTCTAAACTCTTTTTCAGGAGGGTTTGATCGACCGTGTGCTGGTATTGCCCGACCCCGATGCTTTTCGGATCGATTTTCACCAATTCCGCCAACGGATCCATCAATCGGCGACCAATACTTACGGCTCCGCGTACCGTAATGTCATAATCCGGAAATTCAGCGCGTGCAATAGGCGATGCCGAATAGATGGAAGCCCCGTCCTCGCTTACCACGAAGACTTGGAGTGGCCGGGTATAGCGGATGTTGGTGACCAGTTGCTCCGTTTCCCGGCTTGCGGTTCCGTTGCCTATGGAAATCGCCTCAATACGGTAAGTCTCTACCAATTGCTGGAGCTTTCGTTCTGCAATCTTCCGTTCATTCCGTGGAGGATGCGGATAGATGGTCTCGTTATGAAGCAGATTACCCTGCGCATCCAAGCAGACCAGCTTGCACCCGGTCCGGAATCCGGGGTCGATGCCCAATACCCGCTTTTGTCCTAAAGGAGGTGCCAGGAGCAATTGGCGAAGATTCTCGGAAAACACGCGGATGGCCTCTTCATCCGCCTTGAGCTTGCTACTATGCGCATATTCCGATTCGATGGCCGGTTTGAGCAAGCGTTTGTAAGCATCCTGAATGGCCAGTTTGACCTGTTCCCAACATTCGCCTTCCTTTTTCCGGAAGATCCGGTAAAGTGATTCCAGGCATGCGGTTTCGTCATTCGGGATGATGCTTACTTGCAAATAGCCTTCGGTTTCCCCTCGGCGGATAGCCAGGAGCCGGTGCGACTGGCAATGGCTGAGTTTTTCTTCGAACTGGAAATAGTTTTTATATTTGGCTCCCTCTTCCTCTTTGCCTTTGATGACTTTCGAGCGGATAATCGCTTTGCGGAAAGCAAAACGTACAGCATTACGGGCACGGTTGTTTTCGTTTATCCATTCGGCTATGATATCCCGTGCTCCTTTTAAGGCATCCTCTTTATTTTTCACATCACCTTTTACAAATGAAGAGAGCGAACCGGGTAGGGAAGGAGCATTTTGGGCCGCCAGCATTTTGGCCAAAGGCTCCAGTCCGCGTTGGCGGGCCGTTTCGGAGCGTTTGGTCTGTTTGTTTTTGAATGGCAGGTAGAGGTCTTCTATCTCATTCACATCCCATGACGCATCGATGCGCTCTTTCAATTCCGGAGTCAGCTTCTGTTTCTTTTCGATAGCCTTTAGAATCGATTCTTTCCGGGCTTTCAGTTCGGTGAATTTTTCCAGTTTATCTTGGATAGACGCGACCTGAACCTCGTTCAGTCCGCCGGTACGTTCTTTCCGATACCGGCTGATGAAAGGAATGGTCGCTCCCGATTCCAATAGTTCTATGGTGGGAAGCACTTGCTTTTCCGGAAGTTGCAAGGCTTCTGAGATTAATGTCGCAAAAGAAGTCATCATTATGTATATTCAATTAGAGTTGCAAAAGAAAAGAAAAAAGTTCTTATTTGCAAATCAAGGTTCCGACATTCCTTTCCTGTAAGGCTATCGTTTGGGCACTCATCTCGTCTATTTCTTCCCGGCTATGTGTAGTAAACAGGAGGGTAACCCCTTGATTTTTTTGCCAATGGAGCAGATAACGGATGACACGCCGGCGCAAATCGGCATCCAACCCTTTGAAAGGCTCGTCCATGAGCAGGAGTTGCGGGTCGGGAAAGGCAAGTGCCCGTGCCAAAGCCACACGTTGTTGCTGGCCATAACTCAGTTCAGAGGGCTTGGACCGGGTATGTTCTTCCAGTTCCAAAGCGGATAGGAGAGAGGTCGCCCGGCGTTTGGATTCCTCTTGGGTGAAGGCAGAGGCTTGCACCAGCAATATATTCTCCAGGGCGGATAGGTGCGAAAGAAGCTCCGGTTCCTGGAATACATTGGCGATGCGTCCGGGCCGGTTGACGATGGTCCCGCTCAGCGGTTGCAATGTCCCGTTCAAAAGGCGTAACAGGGTAGTCTTTCCGAATCCGGAAGGAGCCGATAACGCATAGGTTTTTCCGGCTTTGAAAAGATAATCGAAATGCCGGATTCCATACGTATAAGAAAGATGGTTCACGCCGATATCCATCGGACTTTCCTCTTTATGGAGAATCCTTTTCCGGACATAGATAATAGGGGGTTGCCAAGCGGATAATCGGCTTAAGCCCTTATCACTGAGCCAACCGAGAAGGATAGCCATCAGAGTCCATGCCATAAGTTCCGGCACGGCAATGAATAGCTGGGCGCGTTTCATCTCGCTTCCTATGCCTTCGGCGCATTGAGCCAAGACTTCTCCCATGATAATGGCTCTCCATCCGAATCCAAGGGCAGATGCTAATCCACTGAACAGGAAGGGTTTCAGTTGCGGATAATCTATTTGGAAAAGCCGGTTCCAGAAGCCAAGCTGGAATTGCCGGGCCATGACACGATATTCCGGCCGGAATTGTCCTAATCCTTTCAATAGATTTTCCGTCAGGAGCGGATACATCGTGAGAAAGGCGATGAGCAGAGGGATGGAATCCGGGTGAAGGAATATCAGAGCCAAAAGTATGAACGAGATGATCGGGACCGAACGCATCAGGGCCAGCCAAGGCGCGAACAGATGTCGCATTGTTTCCGAACGGTTTAATAAGAGGGCTGTGCATCCCGCACCTACCAAGGCAATGACCAGTCCGATACATCCGCGAAGGAGGGTTGTCCCGATAGCCTGGTAGAAATGGGGTTCGATGACCAGCCTGCCCAATGTGCGTATCAATACAGGCAGGGCCGGAAAGAGATTCTCGTTATCGATTTCCCAGGCGATGATTTGCCAAATCAGGAATAGTAATCCCAAGGAAAGTGTAGTGAGCAGGCCTTTTCTCATAATTCATCGGGGATAAAATGGGAGTCAGGGAGCTTCCCGCCAAGGGCACGAGGCTCATATTCTTGGATGACCTGCAAATACTGCTCAATTTCTTTTCGTATCTGGGAGGCAGGAACAAATGCGATACGGCACCGGCGTATCGCATCTTGGGTCAGCATGTTCGGGGCGAATAGCTGATTCTCTTCCAGAATCTGGATGGCTTCATCAGCTTGGGTGTTGGCATATAAGCAACTCTTTTCCAATAAAGAATCCAATTGGTTTTGTAAAGGCATCAACTCTTCCCGGCACACAATGGCGGTTTGGGCAAACGAAGTACTTTGCCCGTCCGTCCGGTTCAGGTCGGCTAAAATACACAAAGTACTGTCTTTCCGTAAGGCCATGGAAAGGAAAGGCTCACTCAATACGGCTGTTTTTACTTTCCCGGCCTGTAATGCCAGAAGAATCTCGCGCGGAGTCGAAAAAGTGTAGTTAAATTCAAACGCTCCTTTATCTTTCAGATAGCGCCGTGTCAGGATATCAGGCGTGGTTCCTGCCCCGAAAAGATACACGGGCGAATTTACCTTCTCATGTCCTACCAGATACAGAGTTCCCCAAATCGGGCATCCCAGGAGCTTATAGGACATACCTTTGTTATAGAGATTAGCCGCCATAGTCATAGGCAGGACGGCAAGGTCGGGAGTATTCTTTACCAAAAGTGCCTGCATCTGCTCGGGCGAGTCAACCACCTTGACCCGAAGTTCTTTCCCTTCTAACCGAGGCTTCTCTTTGATCCATTGGGCAAAGGCAATAGCCGATGGCCCTCTGAGTACGGCTACTTCATACGCCTCGTCATTCTGAACAGCATGCTGTCCGGAGCATCCGATGAGTAAAAGTAAAAGAAAAAACAGGTATTTGTACATGCTTTATACGTTTTTTAGTTTATATGTTTTTAGTTCTCAGAAGTATCAAAAACTAAGAAGCTGTTTTGAATTTCTTCGGAAAATAATTATGCAGCTTTTTCTAAATTTGTTTCCGGTCTTTTTCCCCGTTCTTATTCGTCACATAGCCCGCTATGCTCCTCATAAGAACAAAT
>DWYO01000044.1 GCA_019118725.1 Candidatus Parabacteroides intestinavium
CACGTTTTTTTCATTTTTTCCAGCAAACGAAGCAAATATTGTCCGTATTGGTTCTTTTGCATCGGAAGCGCCAAACGGTGCAAACATTCCGCATCGATCCAACCATTCCGATAGGCTATTTCCTCCAGACAAGCAACCTTTAATCCCTGACGCTTCTCAATTACTTCGATAAATGTAGAAGCTTCCGACAAAGAATCGTGCGTTCCGGTATCCAACCAAGCAAATCCGCGTCCAAAGAGTTGCACTTTCAAGGCATCTTCCCGCAAAAATTCCTGATTAACACTGGTAATTTCCAATTCTCCTCGTGCCGAAGGACGGATTGTACGTGCCACATCAACAACCTTATTCGGATAAAAATACAGACCGACCACCGCATAATGCGATTTCGGTTCGGAGGGTTTTTCTTCGATGCTTACCACATTATCGTCCGCATCAAATTCTACCACTCCGTAACGTTCCGGATCATTCACATAATATCCGAATATAGCAGCTTTACCTTGTTCTGCAATCTTAACCGCCTGCCCCAACATACGGGTAAAACTTTGTCCGTAAAATATATTATCACCCAAAACCAAACAAACCGAGTCGTTTCCAATAAAATCCGCCCCGATAATAAAAGCCTGTGCCAATCCATCCGGAGAAGGTTGCTCTGCATACGAAAAAGAAACCCCAAAATCACTTCCGTCCCCCAACAAGCGCCGGAATCCGGGTAGGTCTTGCGGCGTAGAGATAATCAATATCTCTCGTATACCAGCCAGCATCAGCACCGATATCGGATAATAAACCATTGGTTTATCGTAAATCGGCAATAATTGCTTGGACACCCCTTTCGTTATCGGATACAGGCGTGTTCCGGAACCTCCGGCCAAAACAATACCTTTCATAAGCTTTTATCTCTTAATTATTTAGTTTTTCCGCCGTGAATTTATACGTTTAACAAACAAACCCACAAACTTAAGGACCTTCTACCTTAATACTATATCACAGAGGCGATGCTACTAATTAATCCCCATAATAAGGATCAACATAGCAAACAGATATCTTTATCTCACCGGGATTTTATCAATCCGGCGCTGATGCCGCCCCCCTTCGTAAGGCGTACTAAGGAATGCATCCAATGCCTTAAGCGCCTCTTCTTTCGAGATGAAACGTCCAGGCAAGACCAAAACATTCGCATCGTTATGCGCTCTTGCCAAAGCGGCTATTTCTTCCATCCAGCACAAAGCGGCACGGACTCCCTGATGTTTATTCAACGTCATGCTAATACCATTGCCACTTCCACAAATAGCGATTCCCGGATAAACCTCACCGGCCTCGACCGCATTCGCCAACGGATGAGCAAAATCCGGATAATCACAACTTTCGGTAGAATAGGTCCCGAAATCTTTGCAGGAAACACCTCTCTCGGTCAGAATCTGTTTGATATATTCCTTCAATTCGAACCCTGCATGGTCACTGCATAAGCCTATTGTCTTCATAATTATTCTGCCAGTAAATCTTTTACCTGTTTATAAACATTCTGCCCTGTGAAACCGAATTTCTCATCCAGCACTTTAAACGGAGCCGAATAACCAAATGAATTCAGTCCCCAAACTTTTCCGTTAAAACCTACGATATTCTCCATATTTACCGATAAACCAGCCGTCAAGCCAAACACTTTGCTGCCCGGTTGGATAATCGAAGCTTGATATTCCTTACTTTGCGTCCGGAACAAACCCTCAGACGGCATCGAAACAATACGCAATCTGATGCCTTCTGCCCGAAGCAATACTGCTCCTTCCACCAAAGTGGCTACTTCAGAACCGGATGCTACCAAGGTCACTTCCGGATTCTCATCCTCATTCAAGATATATGCCCCCTTTGCCGAAGCCAATGCATCCTGATACGTATGATCCGGCAAATCGTTTACATTCTGACGTGAGAAGATAAGCCCTGTCGGAGAAGACATATTCTCCATAGCCATCTTCCAGGCTACCGTAACCTCCGCACCATCAGCCGGACGAAGTACCAGCATCGAATTCTTTCCACTATGATTCTTTATCTTTTCCAACAAACGGACTTGTGCCTCCTGCTCTACCGGCTGATGGGTCGGTCCATCTTCACCCACACGGAATGCGTCATGCGTCCAAATGAACTTAACCGGAAGCTCCATCAACGCAGCCATACGCAAAGCCGGCTTCATATAATCTGAAAATACAAAGAAAGTACCACATGCAGCCAACACACCACCATGCAACGACATACCGATGCAGATACAAGCCATTGTTAACTCAGCCACACCAGCCTGGAAGAAAGCCCCCGTAAAATCACCTTTCGTAAACGCATGCGTCTTCTTCAAGAAACCATCAGTCTTATCCGAATTACACAAGTCGGCCGATGCGCAAATCATATTCTCTACCTTTTCCGCCAATATACTCAGCACCTTGGCAGAAGCAGCACGGGTTGGCTGGTTCGGTTTCTGCTCAATCGAAGCCCAATCAATTTCCGGCAATCTTCCGGCAAACCAATCGTCCATTTTCTTCGCCAAATCCGGATGAGCTTCTGCCCAAGCGGCCTTTACAGCTTTATGCTTTTCCATCAAAGCATCCAGTTCAGCGGCACGTTTAGCATACAGCTCTGCCACTTCCGGGAAAATGACAAACGGATCCTCCGGATTTCCACCCAGATTCTTAATCGTCTCTTCAATCGAAACGCCTGCTGCCGAAAGAGGCTGGCCATGTGTAGAAACTTTATTTTCATAACTGCTCAGGTCTGCGCCCAACGCACCTTTACCCATAACAGTCTTACCGATGATCAAAGTCGGTCTCAGTTTTTCAGCTTTAGCCTCGGTCAACGCCCGGCGGATTTCCTCCACGCTATTTCCGTCAATGCTGATGACCTTCCATCCCCACGCTTCATATTTCATCGTGATGTTCTCATCATCCACTTCATCTACCATCGTAGAAAGCTGGACGTTGTTCGCATCATAAAACATAATCAAATTACTCAATCCCAATGTACCGGCCACACGCCCTGCACCTTGTGATATCTCCTCCTGAATGCCACCGTCTGAAATGTACGCATAAATAGTCTGCGGCATAACCTCTTCACCCAAACGGGCTGCCAAAAACTTAGCAGCAATTGCAGCGCCTACAGCATAGGTATGTCCTTGCCCCAACGGACCAGAAGTATTTTCCACTCCGCGCATAAAATTCACTTCAGGATGTCCCGGAGTAGCACTTCCCCATTGGCGGAAATCTTTCAGTTCATCAATCGTATATCTGCCGGCCATGGCCAAAACAGCATATAGCATAGGAGACATGTGACCCGGATCTAAGAAGAAACGGTCGCGACCTTCCCACAATGGATTTTTCGGATCATACACTAAGAACTCAGAGAACAATACGTTGACAAAATCTGCACCACCCATTGCTCCGCCCGGATGTCCGGATTTAGCTTTTTCTACCATTGATGCAGCTAAAATACGTATATTATCGGCTGCTCTGTTCATTAATTTAACGTCGTTCATATCGCTACTTATTGCTACTTATTCGTTATTTGAGCACAAAAGTATATATAATTCGCAAGGAAACAAACTTGTTTTCGACTTAACTTATCACTTTAGATAAAAAATGTCAAGAATTTTATACAAAGAAAGAGATAATCCCTACGTAAAAGGACTACCTCTTTCTCCTGATCTATCCACACTAAGCTAAACGTCTCGCACCATCGCTTATCACCACATCATACAATTTCGGAGCATGGCCGAACTTCTTCGTGTACTCAGCAAAAGCCTTTTCAACAAAAGCATCATACTTGTCTGCTTTCACCAAATTGATTGTGCAACCACCAAAGCCTCCGCCCATGACACGCGAACCGGTCACTCCGCATTCTTTGGCAATGTCATTCAGGAAGTCCAGTTCTTCGCAACTTACCTCATAGAGCTTGCTCATGCCATAATGCGTTCCATACATTTTCTCGCCCACCGTCTCGTAATCGCCTTTCTCTAACGCATCACACACATCCAATACACGCTGAATTTCTTCGATAACATATTCCGCACGCATATAATCTTCGGCACTTACATCCGCTTTCACCTCGTTCAGCATAGCCATGTCGGCATCGCGCAAAAAGTCTACTTCCGGATGATTGCGCTTGATAGCCGCAACTACATTCTCGCAAGACTGACGCCGTTTGTTGTAAGCAGATGAAGCCAATTCATGCTTAACCACCGAATCCAACAACACCAGTTTATATCCGGCAGACTCCGGATCAAACGGATAATATTTGTATTCCAACGAACGGCAATCCAAACGAATCAAATGGCCTTTCTGCCCGAATACAGAAGCGAACTGATCCATAATACCGCAATTCACGCCGCAATAATTATGTTCTGTTGCCTGGCCTATCTTAGCCAATTCAAATTTATCAATATTCAGGTCGAACAATTCGTTCAAGGCAAACGCGTAAGTACTTTCCAATGCAGCGGATGAAGACATACCGGCTCCCAATGGAACATCTCCGGCAAACACCGTATCAAACCCCTGAATGTTTCCGCCACGCTTGATTATTTCCCGGCAAACCCCAAATATATAACGTGCCCAGCTGGCTTTCGGAGCATCCTCCTCGGTCAAACCAAACTCCGCATAATCATTCAAATCAATCGCAAACGCACGGATCTTGCCTGTCCCATTCGGCTTAATTTCGGCAATCATGCCTTTATCTATCGCTCCGGGGAACACAAATCCGCCATTATAATCTGTATGTTCGCCAATCAAGTTAATACGTCCCGGTGAAGCAAAAAACTCACCGGTTGTATTAAAAAGTTCCTGAAATTTCTGACAAATCTTCTCTTTCATATTTCCTATACATTTATTATTCTACCGGAATATCTTTGTTTACATTCTTGCTTCCAATCAAAGCGTAGAACAAGAGGTAAGCAAAGCTCAAAGCCGGAACCCAATAAGAAGCCATATAAGAAGTTGCATCTGCAATAGCATTCTGGATCTGCGGGAAGATACCACCGCCCACAACCATCATCATAAAGATACCGGAAGCAGCAGCTACATATTTACCTAAGCCTTCAACCGCCAAGTTGAAAATACCACCCCACATTACGGAAGTACACAAACCACACAATACCAAATAAAGTGCGCTAATAGGCAATTGAGTCATACCAAAGCTGATTGCGCCTGTTGCACTCGTCTGCAATACCGGCATAGAAACCGTAGAAGTGGTCGGTGAGAAAATAGCCAACAACACCAAAACACAACCTATTGCAGAAGCACCTGTCAACATCGTCTTACTAGACACCTTAGCCCCAATAGATGCGCCGACAAAACGTCCCACCAACATCAAGAACCAATAAGTCCCGGCAACAAATCCGGCGGTTGCAGCACCTACATTTCCGGCATTCGGGTCAGACAAGAACAAAATCATCGTGCCCGGAATACCAACCTCGATACCTACATAAATACCAATAGCGATAGCACCTAATACGAAATGGCGGAAAGCCCAAGGTGAATGTTCATATTTTACACCTTCTTTAGCTACATACGGTTCAGGGATTGAAACGAAATACAATACCACGAAGATAACGGCAAAGATACCCATTGCGATATACATCACCGGATAAACATTGGAAATATTGGCTTTGGATACATCACCGACCAAAGCACCAACCAGCATCGGGACAATTGTAGCACACAAAGAATTCAGCGTACCTCCTGTCTGGATCAATTGATTACCTTTGTTTCCGCCACCACCTAATGTATTCAACATCGGATTTACTACCGTATTCAAAATACATACACAGAAACCTGAAATAAAAGCACCCAGCACATAAACGCCAAAGCTTCCGGCATGACCGGAAAGTAACTGAATAGTTACACCGATAAAACCTATGGCAACACCAACCAAAGCTGTTTTCTTATAACCGATTTTCTGGATTAGCTTTCCGGCAGGAATACCCATAAACAAATAAGCGGCAAAGTTGGCAAAATTACCCAACATACCTTCGAAATTAGATGCTCCGAACTGATTCTTCAATACGATTCCCATAGGAGCTGCCAAATTGGTAACGAATGCAATCATCGCAAACAAGATAATCATCATCGCTATTGGCAATGCATAATTCTTTTGATCTGTAGAACTCATGTTTTTTAGTCTTTTGTTAGTTATTAATTTTTATTTGATTATTCTGCTAAAAACTTATATATCGTCTGGCTATCAAAGGTTTCGCCCGGCCGCAATACGGTAGTCGGATATTCCGGCTTATTCGGACTATCCGGAAAATGTTGCGTTTCCAGACAGAATGAGCAACGCTCCGGATAAGGATGTCCGTTCTTTCCGATAATCGATTCATTCAGCCAGTTTGCCGTATAAAGCTGAACCCCCGGCTCGGTTGTGTAAGTTTCCATAACGATACCCGTCTTAGGCGAACGGCAACGTGCGGCCAAAGCCAATTCTTTTCCCGTTTTATTCAACACATAGCAATGGTCATACCCCTTACCATATATTAATTGCTGGAAATTTTCGTCTATGCGTTCACCAATTTCATGCGGTGTACGGAAGTCCATCGGTGTCCCATTAACCTTTTCTTTCGGCCCGTAAGGAATAGCGGTCTCATCGGTAGGCAGATAAGCATCCGCACAAATCGTCAGCACATGATCTCCGATATAGCGGTCCCCCTCACCGGAAAGATTGAAATAGGAATGGTTGGTCAGATTCAGCACCGTAGGCTTTGTGGTCACGGCATGATAAGAGAGTACCACCTCATTTGACTCCGTCAATTCGTAAGTCAAATCCACCGTCAATTCGCCCGGATAGCCCTCTTCGCCATCAGCCGCCACATACCGCAACGACACCGTATGTTCATTCACCTGATTCATATCCCAAACCCGGAAATGGAATCCGCGCAAACCGCCATGCAGGCTATTCGGTCCGTTATTGATAGCCAGCTGGTCATACACCACGCCATCCAACACAAAACGGCCTTTCGCTATACGATTCGCATAGCGTCCGCACGTTGCACCGAAAGTCGGCTCACCCGAGGTTAAGTAATCCTCTATAGAGGCATGTCCCAAGACGACATCCGTCAGCTTTCCCGCCTTGTCCGGAACTAATAAAGAAACTATCTTAGCGCCATAGTTGGTAACCACCACCTCAGCACCTGCCTTATTAGTCAATACACATAGGGAAATAGCTTTCCCCTCTACATTCGTATTGAAATTTTCAAAAGATAAACCAGATTTTGTCATTCTGTTTTCCATGCGTATCGCGTTTTTATTAAATTGTCGGTAAATTTATACTTCTTCTTTCAGATTAGCATCAGCAAAAAGTATGTTTTACAACATAGTTTTAAAACTTATTTTACCAATTGTTTGACTTAAAGAGTATTTGCTCCGATAAAATCTGCAAAAATATTTTTTTTCCAACAAAGGAAAACCATGGTATAAGCATCCCCCTTTCGGATTAATTGGCACTACAATTCAAGTATAACCGGGCCAACATTATTCACAAAACCACAAATCACCGGCTCCGAATAAAAACACATCAAAGCGTAAAAGCTACCTCCACACCGAATTGCAACGGCTTGCCCAATTGGAGGAAAGGATTGCCGAACGACTCGAAATAAAAGGCGGAATATTCGGTATTCGTCAGGTTCTTGCCCCACAAACTGACATTAAACTTACCTTTACGGACACCGGCACGCGCATTGAGCGTCAGATAAAAGTCCTGACCGATATCATTATATTCCGTCCAAAAAATCTTACCCGCCCCATTCAATTGGGCAGAAGCATATACCTGGTCAATCCATTTTCCCCTCAGGCTTTTCGTATATTGTACGCCCAGACTCGCGGTATGACGAGGTGTATATGGTACAAAATTCCCGTCAAACACCTGCTGGCCATTATCATAATCCCGGAAAGTAGCATGTGTAAAGCCGTAATTCAAGTCGGCCGTCCATTCCATCGAAATACGGGCACGTAACGAAGACTCTACCCCGGCACTGCGCGCCTTACCCGCATTAGCCAGTACCCGCCCGTTTCCACTATTCACGAACTTGGTAATTTGCAAATCCCGTATATCCATATAAAAAAGAGTCAGCTCCGCATTCAATCGTCCCTCTATCAATTCGCTCCGCACGCCCAATTCGTAATTCCAGCTCTGCTCCGGTTTATAAGCGGCCACCTCCTCCACCGGGGTGGGTTTCTCTATTTCCGTAGGAATCATGGCCTGAAAAGCACTCATCATATCATATTTCATTTGGGCCTGCATCACATCAGCCGACATCTGCACATTATACCCTCCGGTCTTATATCCTTTGGCAACAGATATATAGGTATAAGTCGAGGGATGACACTGATATTTTAACGACACTTTAGGCAAGACTTGCCAGAAATCCTGATCGGCATGTACATCCATTACCGTCGGTTCGTAAAAAGAACTGAGCGGAATCTCCACATTCCCCATAAATGCCGACATATTCATCTTTGCCTCTCCGGTATAAGCGAACTTCTGCCGTTCATAATCCAAACGGATACCTGCCGTAATAGACAGACCTTCGGTAAACAAATTATCATACGTAGATTGATGGAACAGTGCCAGCCCGAAAGAAGGTGTATCAAAATTTCCAGGAATATAAAGTTCTTTATCGGTTATCTTAAGAGAAGGCATCCGCGGATTATCCGCCTCATCTTTTATCTTATCAAACACCGGCTGGAGCACCTCCTTTATGCCATCTTCCTTAAAGGTAACCGGTCCGTCTGTATTCAGTCCGTTATAAAATCCGTATGCCCCGAACGACCAGCGGTAATTTCTATCCGCGTTACTTCGTATCGCCACCTCTTGACTAACGGCATGTTGCTTCTGTTTCTGATTCAAGGTAAAGATGGATTTCGGTGAAAAATCCTGATCCATTTTCATATCATCATTCAAGAATTGATAACCGGTCGTACTACTCAACAGAAACTGATCTGTTTTATATTCCAAAAGCAGGCTATTCGATATCATGGTCCTGCTGTATGAAGAAGGATCATTGATATTTACCGGCTCCACACTCCCCTCTT
>DWYO01000045.1 GCA_019118725.1 Candidatus Parabacteroides intestinavium
AAAGCTCTTCGGGTATTTTGCCCCTTCTGCCAGCATCTTGCTTCCCGACTTGCCTCGACGTAGCCCGCTACGCCTTCTGCAAGCCGAAAAGCAATCCGCAAGACATAAGGGGGCAATCTACCCAAAGTCTCATGACCGATTTGGGTTAAACAGATTTCCGCGGATTTATTCAGCTGTACATCAATGATATATAATCCGCGGTCATCTGTTGTTATCTGTGTCATCAGCGTGCAATTTTTATATTTTGACAACCGTCTTAAGGAGCGTCAACCAAACGGTTATTTCCGGAGAGGTTTACTTCGGGTACTTTCTATTACCGCCTGATTGATTTCGCGTACTTTGTCTATATCCATTTTTTCCACGGCACGGTCGTAGGTTACCAAACCGTTTATTTCATGTTCCACATCGGTAGTTTGTGTATAGATGGCCGTACTCAGGCTATAATACTTGATCATCTGCTCCAATTCGTTCAGCATATAAATATAGGTATCGGTCAATTGTTCCTTGTTGAGCATCATCTCGTAGGCATCATTCCGTACCGGCCATAGATGGTTGCGTACGAACAGGCCTTTCCCTCCGAATTCGCCTAACGATACGGCACGTTTGCCATCCGGCTTGGCAATGGCATTCGGCTCAATCTTGCCATAGTGGTGCATATCCACAAAGTCACCGTTCTTCGGGTCTCCGTATGCCGGACGATAGCCGGGCGCATAATTGTAGCCCGACATGCCATTCACTAACCGACTCGGGTCATATTGTTTGGCCCAATCGGTAATCCGGGTAGCATCAAAAGCCCCCCAGTTCTCGTTGAAAGGCACCCAAACGACAATAGAAGGCGAACTGATATGCTGGTCTATCATTACTTGAAATTCATCACAGAACTGCTTACGGACAGCTGTCGAATCGTTGTCGTCCGGATGCCACAGATTAGGCATATCCTGCCAGACCATCAGGCCTAACCGGTCACAATGATAATACCAGCGTTGAGGCTCTACTTTGATATGCTTGCGGATAACGTTGAATCCGGCACGTTTGGCCAGTTCGATGTCATAAAGTAAAGCTTCATCTGTCGGGGCCGTGAATGCTCCTTCCGGCCAATATCCCTGGTCCAATAATCCGATATGGAATACGAATTCGCCATTCAGCAACGGACGGATTACGCCATCCACCTCGCCCAGTTCAACGGAACGCATCCCGAAGTAGGACGAGACCTCGTCTATCACTTTGCCGTTTTTGTTTTTGAGCTGGAGCTTCAGGTCATATAGGAATGGATCATCGGGGCTCCAGAGACGCGGATTCCGGATTGGCAAGGAGAACTCTTCTCCTACGGCGCCTTCAGCCTGGGCAATGACCTTCGTCCCGATACTGGCTATGGCCGATACCTGCAAATTCTTTCCTTTTTTGTTGGTATATGTTGTAATATTCAACTGCTCACCCTTTACATTCGGAATTAACTTCAGTTGTTCGATGTGCTGTTTTGCCACCGGTTCCAACCAGACCGTTTGCCAGATACCGGAGGTGAAGATATAATCTCCTTTTTCGCCATTCTTTCCACAGGGAGCCTTGCCGTCGTTCGGGTCATAGACGCCAACCACCAGCTGATTCTCCCCGGTTTGCAATTGGTCGGTGATGTCGAATGAGAAACTGTCGTATCCCCCGACATGGGTCCCCACCTTTTTCCCATTCACAAAAACCGAACAAATGCGATCGGCCGCCCCGAAATGAAGCAATACCTGCTGTTTTTCCCAAGCGTCCGGTACTCTGAATGTCCGTTTGTACCAAAGATTGTTTTCTCCGTCACGATGGATCCCGGATAATTCCGATTCCGGCGGATAAGGAACCCGTATCTTTTCCGCAGAAGCAAACGAAGGGATTTGGGTGGCATTTGTCGGATTCGGTAATTCTTTTCCTCCGATATAATCCCACAATCCGTTCAGGTTCACCCAATCTGTACGTACCATTTGCGGACGCGGATATTCCGGGAGAGGCACTTCGGCTGATAGAGCTTCTTCAGTCCAGGGGGTGGGCAAGGTAAATTCATCCCGTGTCGTTTGTGCCTCTGCGATGAAGATTCCTCCCATCAACAAGGCAGAGGCCAAAAAGCCAGTAAACATAGTTTGTTTCATGATATAATAAATTTAATCGTAAAATTTGGTGTGAAGATAAAAAGAAATCATGTATATTTACCCAACCAGAAAACTAAAAAACACTTTTTCTTATGAACCGGAAATTTTTATACCTGATTGCTATCCTGTTATGCGGCTTTTCACCTGCATGGGGTGCCGAGTTTTTTTCTGTATGGAACCTGCGGTGCGAGCAAGCACGAAATCCTTTGGGGGTAGAGACCTTGGCTCCCCGTTTCAGTTGGCAAATCTATTCAGATACGCGCAATTTCCGGCAATCGGCTTACCGGATACTTGTGGCGGACACGCCCGATGAATTGAGTCACGATGAAGGAACGGTCTGGGATAGCGGGAAAGTAGACACCTCTCATTCCATTCTCATCCCGTTTGCCGGAGATAAGCTGGCCTCCGGTACGACCTACTATTGGAAAGTGAAAATCTGGAATCAAGATGATGAGGCTTCGCCTTGGAGCCAGCCCCAACAATTCACGATGGGACTTTTCACACCGGAAGATTGGGGACAGGCTCGATGGATTGCTTTGGAGAACGATAAGCCCGGAGAGATTATCACCCAAGGCATTCATGGGTTGGGGGAAGTGGATAAGGTTTTCGCCAAAGACCAGAAAATAGGCATGTACAAATTGCCCCAATTCCGAAAAGAGTTTGCCCTGACCAAAAAGATAAAGCGGGCCATAGCTTACGTTTCCGGATTAGGACATTTCGATCTTTTCTTGAACGGGAAGAAGGTGGGCGATCATTTCCTGGATCCGGGATGGACCAAATACGACAAGTGCGCCTTGTATGTTCCGTTTGATGTTACCGGTCAGCTCCGTTCCGGCCGGAATGCGATTGGTGCCCGATTGGGTAACGGCTTTTTTAATATCCCTAAAGAGCGCTATTTTAAGCTGATTGCTTCTTACGGGGCTCCCCGGTTGCTTTTGTGCCTCAAGATAGAATATGCTGATGGAACCCAAGAGAACGTCATAACCGATTCCTCCTGGAAGGCTTCGGAAAGCCCGATAACGTATAGCAGTATCTATGGCGGAGAGGATTATGATGCCAATCGGGAGCAGTCGGGCTGGAATGAAACGGGCTTTGATGACCGGTCCTGGAGACCGGCCATCGTCCTTCCTTGGGAAACCCGTCTGTTGGCTCAGTTATCTGCTCCTTTGCAGGTAAGAGACACCCTGCCTGCGGTTCGGATTTTCCAAAACCAATCGGGAAGATGGGTGTACGATTTAGGACAGAATTTCTCCGGAATTATCCGTATGTCGGTCAATTCCAGTCAGAAGCAAGAGATCCGTTTTTATCCGGCGGAGCTGCTTAACCCCGATAGTACCGTGAATCAAAGTGCTTCCGGCGCTCCTTACTGGCTGGGGTATACCTCTAAAGGAAGCGGAGTGGAGCATTGGCAACCCCAGTTTACCTATTATGGGTTCCGTTATGTCGAAATAGAGGGGGCTGTGCCGACCGGAATGGCTAATCCTCAACATCTTCCGGAGATAGTCTCGCTTTGCGGACTGCATACCTGTAACTCCGCCGAGAAGGTCGGAAGTTTTCATTGTTCGAAACCTCTGTTCAATCAGACGTATGAGTTGATAGACTGGGCTATCCGCAGTAATATGGCCAGTGTGCTGACCGATTGTCCGCATCGGGAAAAGTTAGGTTGGCTGGAACAGGTGCATCTGATGCAATATTCCGTGCAATACCGGTATAATATGGCACGTATGTATGAGAAGATCATGAACGATATCCGCTCGACACAGGCCGGGAATGGCATGGTCCCGGATATTGCCCCGGAATTGGTCGAGTTTGAAGGCGGATTCAAAGATACCCCGGAGTGGGGGAGTTCGTTGATCATCAGTCCCTGGTATATTTATCTATGGTATGGGGACCGGCGTCTTATCGAGGAATATTATCCGGATATGCAACGTTACGTGGAGTATTTGGGCACGAAGGCGGACGGGCATATCGTGGCGTATGGCTTGGGGGATTGGTTTGACATCGGGCCGAACGCGCCGGGTGTCTCTCAATTGACCTCGAATGGCGTAACCGCTACCGCTATTTATTATTACGATGTTTGTCTGATGGGCAAAATGGCCTCACTTTTAGGAAAAACGGATGATGCCGCCCGATACGGACGCTTGGCTCAAGAGATAAAGGAGGCGTTTAACCGGAAGTTCTGGAACGGGCAGACCGGACAATATGACCGGAATAGTCAGACTGCCAATGCGATTGCCCTTTACACGGGATTGGTGCCTCCTGAGAATCGTCCGAAGGTATATGAGAACCTTGTTTCGGATATCCGTGCGCGGAAAAACGGACTGACCGCCGGGGATGTTGGTTATCGTTATGTCTTGCGTGCTTTGGAAGAGGGTGGCTTCTCCGACCTGATTTATGCGATGAACAGCCGTTATGACTCGCCGGGGTATGGATGGCAATTGGCGCATGGGGCCACGGCTCTGACTGAGTCCTGGCAAGCTTATGGATTTGTTTCGAACAATCATTTCATGTTGGGACATCTGATGGAATGGCTTTTTAGCGGATTGGGAGGAATCCGCCAAGCCGATACTTCCATTGCTTACAAGCAGGTCGTTATCCGGCCTATACCGGTCGGGGATGTCCGATCCGCACGCACTACATATCAATCGCCTTACGGAGAAATCCTTTCCGAATGGAGTGATTCGGACGAACGGTTCGCTATCCGGGTCGGGATACCGGCCAATAGCTCCGCTTTCGTTTATCTTCCGGCCTCTGACGCTGGAAGCATTGCCGAGAGTGGCTTGAGCCTGGCTGATTCCGGCATTACATGGCATAAAGAAGATAACTATATTGTAGTTGAAATTGGTTCCGGAGAATACCGGTTTGAGGTGAGGAAGTAAGCAAAAAGATGAATCGTTTTGTTTGCATCACCCGGGTGATTTAATTGCATCACAGTTGTGATTTAATTGCATCACCCGGGTGATGCAATTGATTCACGGCTGTGATGCAATTAGTTTGTCAGGAGGTCGCAAAAAACAGGCTGGCCGGACAAGGAAGAAGAAGTACGGATTTCCTATTGGGTTGGCGGTTGGGGAAATTTTATTACTTTTGCGGCATAATATGAATATAGGACCGATGAAACGAACGATATACTATCTGCTGTTCTTATGCCTGCTGACCGGCTGCTACCCTGACATGAAGCCGCAACTGGAGGAGGCTGAGGCGCTGTTGACGGAGAATCCCGACAGTGCCTATCGGTTGTTGCAATCCATCGAACGGCCGGAACGGCGTCAGGAGGCGGAGTACGCCACGTGGTGCCTGCTGATGACGCAGGCTACCGACAAGAGCTTCCGCGAACATACCTCCGACTCGCTGATACGGGTGGC
>DWYO01000001.1 GCA_019118725.1 Candidatus Parabacteroides intestinavium
GAGGCGTGATGAGTTGTTGATGCGTTTTACGCAGCTGGTGTCGGATAATTACAAGTTGCACCGCAAGGTATCGTATTATGCCGACAAGATGTGCCTTACCCCCAAGTACCTCTCCACGGTCGTCTATGAATCCAGCGGGAAATATGCCCGCGACATCATTGCCGAATTTGTCATTCTGGAGGCCAAGCGGTGCTTGGTCAATACGACCATGACGGTGCAGGAAATCGGCGATTACCTGCATTTCTCGTGTCAGAGTTTTTTCGGAAAATATTTCAAGGAACACGCCGGCATGTCGCCCCAAGCCTACCGACGTGGAGGGGGTGGTCCCGGCTTTCCGGCTGATGGTTTGGGGACGGGCGGAACCGGGCGACGATAAGACGACAGCGGCATGGAAATTTCAATTCCCATGCCGCTGTCGTGTGTGGAGGTGGAGAGATTCGAACTCTCGTCCAAACGAGGAACTAATTTGCTTTCTACATGTTTATCTTCGCCTTCATTGTCGGGAACAAGCAAGACCGAAGCCACCCACTTGATCCTTATCCTTTAAAATTTCGCTTCCCGTCCAAGGCTTACGTTAAGCTATCTCCGATATTGCTGCACCACCGTTTCGGACCGCTTCGGAGCCACAGCATCCGGGTGATGTCACGTCCCCGCAACTTTTGCAGGGATTAAGCTCTAATCTACTATTCTTCGATTAAGCAGCGAGAGCGTAATTTTCTTCGCCAGTTAATTGTTCGCCGTCTGAGATTTAAGTGCAAGCCGACCACGCACTACATGCTTACAAACCACTTCTACCCGCTGTCAAAACCGGTCAGCCCCCAAGAATTTCTAACGTATTGAAGTTCAAAAGATAACGACTTTGTTTTTGTTTGTGGGTAACAAACTGATAACAAAAATGAAAGACTTTTCTTTCAAAGAACCACTATCTTCCGATGCAAAGGTACGAATTATTTTTGATTATGCAAAGTACTATTCCCAAAAAAGGATGCACCCTCTTTTGAAGAAGCATGTATGCGCTATGTGTTTTTTGTAAGCTCTTCCCATTCCAAAGTCTGCTCAGTCCATTGATCCATAGCTTCTGAAAGTTCCTTTTTCAGATCGGCGTATTGCGTATAGAGGGTGCTGTCGGATGCACCTTCTGCAGTTGCCAGCTTCTGCTCGACCTCTTTGATTGCATTTTCAATCTGTTCTATTCTCTTTTCCGATTCAGCGATAGTCCGTTCCAGTTTCTTAATCAATTTGTTCTGCTCTTTGCGGGCTTCATACGAAAGTTTGTTTTGTGTCGGAGTCTCGTCAACAGGCTGATCATTGTTCTTTTTACTGCTTAATTCCAGTTCCTGAAGGCTTTGTAGTTTCTTTTTCTCTAAGAAATCATAGATGCCACCCAAATGCTCTGTTACACGCTTATTGCCGAACTCATATACCTTTCCCACCAGTCCGTCCAAGAAATCGCGGTCGTGAGAAACAACAATGACCGTTCCGTCAAAATCTTTCAGTGCGTTTTTAAGTACATCTTTCGAACGCATATCCAGATGATTGGTCGGTTCGTCTAAAATGAGCAAATTAACCGGCTCCAATAACAATCGGATCATGGCTAATCGGCTACGCTCACCGCCGGAAAGCACTTTGACCTTCTTTTCGGAAGCTTCCCCGCCAAACATGAACGCGCCTAAGATGTCCCGTATTTTGGTCCGGATATCTCCTTGAGCCACATAGTCGATGGTTTCAAAAACGGTAAGATTGTCGTCTAACAATTGGGCCTGGTTTTGGGCAAAATAGCCGATTTTCACGCCATGCCCCAATTTGAGCGAACCCTCATAAGGAATTTCGTTCAGGATACATTTGACCAATGTAGATTTACCTTCCCCGTTTTTCCCGACGAACGCAACCTTTTCTCCTCGTTGTATGGTGAAGTTGACATGCTCGAATATCAAATGGTCCCCATAACGTTTCGACACCTCTTCGGCGATTACCGGATAGGAACCGGAATGCGGAGCCGGGGGAAATTTCAGGTTCAGCATAGACGTATCTATCTCGTCCACCTCGATACGCTCAATCTTTTCCAATTGCTTGATACGGGATTGGACCTGAGTGGATTTGGTCGCTTTGTAACGGAACCGTTCGATGAAGGCCTCCGTGTCCGCCAATTTCTTTTGCTGATTCTCGAAGGCTCGCAATTGTTGTTCACGCCGTTCTTGGCGTAAGATGACATATTCGGAATATTTCACCTTATAATCATAGATATGCCCAAGTTCAATTTCAATGGTTCTGGAGGTGGTATTGTCGATGAAAGCCCGGTCATGAGAAACCAGTACGACCGCATTGGCACGTGTGGCGATGAAATTCTCCAGCCATTGGATGGATTCGATGTCCAGATGGTTGGTAGGCTCGTCCAGCAATAAGACATCGGGATGGCGTAAAAGAAGTTTTGCCAGCTCGATACGCATGCGCCACCCCCCGCTAAACTCGCTTGTCGGGCGGTTGAAATCTTCGCGGGAAAATCCTAACCCCAGTAAAGTTCGTTCCAGTTCGGCGTGGTAGTTATTTCCTCCGGCCATTTGGAATTGTTCGGACAGGTGGGTTACTTGGTCTATTATTTTATGATACGCTTCGGATTCGTAATCTGTACGTTCCTCCAATTCCATGTTCAGGCGGTTTATTTCGCGTTCCATCTCATGGATTTGTTCAAAAGCCAGTTCGGCCTCTTCACGTACGGTTCTTGTATCTTTCAGTTGCATTTGTTGAGGCAAATAGCCTATCGTAGTTTCTTTGGGTATGCTGACGGTTCCGTGAGTGGGCGATTGGAGTCCGGCCAAAATCTTTAATAAGGTAGATTTTCCGGCGCCATTTTTCCCGACCAATGCGATTCTGTCTTTTTTGTTTATCACAAAGGAAACATCATCAAATAGAGTAAATCCTCCGAACTCAACTTGTAAATTCTCAACTGAAATCATAATTATTTTCTTTAAATATGCCTGCAAAGATACAACAGATAAAAGATTTTTTCTAACTTCGCACCTAATAACATTTTAATAATTATATGGCCATGAAGAAAAGAAGTTTGACATTAATGGTGGCTGCCGCATTGGCAGGTAGTATGACGTTTACGTCTTGTATTGGTTCGTTTGGCTTGACCAACAAGTTGTTAAGCTGGAATCATAGTATTGATAGCAAGTTTGTAAACGAACTTGTTTTCATTGCGTTCCACATTATCCCGGTTTATGAGATTTCTTGCCTTGCCGATATTTTGGTAATCAATTCAATTGAATTCTGGAGCGGAAGTAATCCTGTGGCAGATGCCGGATCCGTGAAGAGTGTAGAAACGGAAAACGGGGTTTACACGGTTGAAACGAAAGCAGATGGTTATCATATCGAAAAGGAAGGCGAAGAGGGGTCTGCCGTAGATTTGGTGTATAACGCCGAAGACAATACTTGGAATGTCGGAGCAAATGGCGAAATGCATAAATTATTGAAGTATAGCAACGACAAAGAGGTTGTAATGTATTTGCCCGATGGTCAGGAAATGAACGTAGAATTGAGCCAGGCCGGGGCTTTGGCATTTCAGCAGGTAGCTCAGGGATATGCTTATTATGCGGCTCGATAAACTTGTCTTTGTATAGTAGAAGAAGAAATGAGACCAGGATGTCTGTGGTACTTGACATCTTGGTCTTATCTCTTTTGATACATTTTATTGCCGAATCTACCTTTATATAAACTATATTATACGGAATAATTTATGAAATACTCTATTAAGACACTCCTTTTATGTGGCTTGCTGAATTATGGAGCTGTCTGTTCGTCTGGCATCTTTGCAGAAAACACAACTCATGTACAGGCAATTCCTTATTGGAAAGACATTCAGACCGTATCGGTCAACCGGGAATTGCCCAGAAGCTCGTTTATGACTTATCCGGATAGGGAGACGGCTCTTTCTTTTCGGTATGAGAAAAGCCCCTATTATCAATTATTAAACGGGGTCTGGAAGTTCTATTTTGTCGATTCGTACAAAGATTTGCCGGATAACATAACCGATCCTTCTGTAAGCACGGAGTCGTGGCATGATATACAGGTGCCGGGCAATTGGGAAAGACAAGGCTTCGGAGTGGCTATCTATACGAATCACGGTTATGAGTTTAAGGCGAGAAATCCCCAGCCCCCTCTATTACCGGAAGAAAATCCGGTCGGTGTGTATCGGCGGGACATTGAAATTCCGGCAGATTGGGACGGACGTGATATTTACCTGCATATTGGTGGAGCCAAGTCGGGTACCTATGTGTATCTGAACGGTCGGGAAGTGGGGTATAACGAAGACTCCAAGAATCCGGCTGAGTTTCAGATAAACAAGTACTTGAAGCCCGGTAAAAATGTGCTGACCCTGAAGATTTACCGGTGGAGTACAGGCTCTTATTTGGAATGTCAGGATTTTTGGCGGGTTAGCGGCATTGAGCGGGATGTCTATCTTTGGTCTCAACCCAAAGAGGCTATTCAGGATTTCCGGGTGGTGTCTACGTTGGATGATACGTACAAAAATGGAATTTTCCGGTTGGCTATCGATTTGAAGAACCATGATGCTCAAGCCAGGAATCTTTCCGTCTCTTATGAATTGTTGGATAGGGCAGGGAAGGAGGTCGCTTCTGAAGCTTCCGCGATTTGGGTTAGCCCGGACCGGTATGCAACGGTCTCATTTGAGGCGACTTTGCCTGATGTGAAAGCTTGGAGTGCGGAAATCCCGAATCTGTACACGATGCTGATGACGGTCAAAGCTGGCGGGAAGGTGCTGGAAGTGGTTCCTTTTCATGTCGGTTTCCGCCGGATAGAGATGGCGGAGAGTGACCGGATAGCCGGAAACGGAAAGCCCTATCCGGTTTTGTTGTTCAATGGAAAGCCTATCAAGTTCAAAGGGGTCAATATTCATGAGCATAATCCCGTCACGGGGCATTATGTTACGGAGGACATCATGCGTAAAGACTTCGAACTGATGAAGAAAAATAATCTGAATGCTGTCCGTTTGGCGCATTATCCCCAAGACAGGCGTTTTTATGAGTTGTGTGATGAGTATGGATTGTATGTATATGATGAAGCCAATATTGAGTCGCACGGTATGTATTATAATCTGCGGAAAGGCGGGACATTGGGCAATAATCCGGAATGGTTGAAGCCGCATCTGTATCGTACGGCAAATATGTATGAGCGGAATAAGAATTATCCGTGTGTCACGATCTGGTCATTAGGAAACGAGGCCGGAAACGGGTATAATTTCTATCAGACTTACCTTTATATCAAGGATAAAGAGAAAAATGGCATGAATCGTCCGGTTAATTATGAGCGTGCGCTTTGGGAATGGAATACGGATATGTATGTACCTCAATATCCTGATGCCGATTGGTTTGAAGAGATTGGAAAAGCCGGGAGCGACCGGCCGGTCGTGCCTTCGGAATATGCGCATGCTATGGGTAACTCGACTGGCGCGTTATGGGATCAGTGGAAATCTATTTATCTCTATCCGAACCTGCAGGGCGGATTCATTTGGGACTGGGTAGACCAGGGTTTTCTGGAGAAAGACGAGGACGGGACGCCCTATTATGCCTATGGGGGTGATTATGGTGTGAACGCACCGAGTGACGGTAATTTTATGTGCAACGGTTTGGTAAACCCGGACCGCACTCCGCATCCGGCTATGGCTGAGGTGAAATATGTGCATCAGAATGTCTCTATTACGGCGAAAGATTTGGCGAACGGAAAGTTTGAAATCTTCAATCGTTTTTATTTCAAGAATCTGAAAGAGTATATGATCTCTTATGAGGTAAAAGCAAACGATAAGGTTGTCCGGGGTGGCAAAGTGTCGCTGGACATAGCTCCGCAGACCTCAAAAGAGTTTGCGGTGAAGGTGTCCGGATTAAAACCGAAAGCCGGTGTGGAGTATTTTGTGAATTTCTTTGTTACTTCTACCCGGGACGACGGATTGGTTCCTGCCGGGCATGATATAGCTCAAGAACAGTTCCGCTTGCCTGTCGAACCGCTGGAAAAGAAATGGAAGACGTCTGGTCCTAAGTTAAAGGTCTCTGACGTAGGTGATGAGCTGATTGCTTCCTCATCGGATGTCCGTTTTGTTTTCAATAAAAAGAGCGGATTGGTCACTTCTTATCGGGTAGATGATGTGGAGTATTTTGCCGAAGGGTTTGGCATACAGCCTAATTTCTGGCGGGGCCCGACAGATAATGATTACGGCAACGGCCAGCCGAAGCGTGAACAGGTGTGGAAGCAAAGCAGTAAGAATTTTCAGGTTTCGGACGCGACCATCCGGTTGGAAAACGGGAATGCCGTGCTGAATGTCTGTTATCTGCTCCCTGCGGGTAATCTGTACCTGATTGACTATACGGTATATCCTAACGGAAATGTTCATGTCGGGGCGCATTTTACCTCGACCGATATGAAAGAGGCTGAGACAGAGGTTTCGGAAGCTACTCGGACGGCTACATTTACGCCTGGACGTGACGCGGCCCGCAAGGAGGCTTCCAAGCTGACTGTTCCGCGTATTGGTGTGCGGTTCCGTCTGCCGGCCTCGATGGATCAGGTTGCTTATTTCGGACGCGGACCGATGGAAAATTATTGGGACCGCAAGGCCGGTTCGATGGTCGGATTATACCGTTCTACTGCTGAAGATATGTATTTCCCCTATGTCCGTCCGCAAGAAAACGGACACCGTACGGATACCCGGTGGCTTTCGTTGTATTCGGAGAATAGTGTGTGTTTGAGCATTGTGGCGGATTCGCTGGTTGAGTTTAATGCGTTACGCAATTCGATAGAAGATTTTGACGATGAAGAGCAGACCGCTTTGCCTCGTCAATGGACAAATTTCACTCCGGAACAGATTGCGGACCATAACGAAGAGGAGGCGAAGAATGTTTTGCGCCGCCAACATCATATCAATGATGTTGTTCCGCGTAATTTCGTGGAGGTGTGCATTGATTATAAGCAACAGGGGGTTGGTGGCTATGATAGCTGGGGGGCGCGTCCCGAACCGCGCTATTCGCTTCCGGCCAATCGGGATTATCAATGGGGATTTACATTGGTCCCCGCAGCACTTGGCATAGCGCACTAAGAGAGAAAGAATCATACCTTATTCGTCGAAGCGAAAGAGCGAGGCGAAGGGGTGTGGATAAGGGTGCAATAGTTACAAATTAAGAATTGCGAATTACGATACATATACCTTATTTGTAATTCGTAATTCTTAATTTTGCTATCATCTTCGGTAAATGGTAGAAAAAAATCGGGAAAAGACTTGGATATTTAAAAAATATGCCTACCTTTGCACCCGTAATCGCGGAAGTAGCTCAGTTGGTAGAGCATAACCTTGCCAAGGTTAGGGTCGCGGGTTCGAGTCCCGTCTTCCGCTCCAAGCGAGAGGAAGCGGTAAGAGGCCGCTTTATTTATGTAGTGATTGCCCAGGTGGCGGAATTGGTAGACGCGCTCGTTTCAGGTGCGAGTGGCTTTGCGGTCGTGCAGGTTCGAGTCCTGTTCTGGGCACACCATTTAAATGCAAAAGCGCGGATGGTGAAATTGGTAGACACGCTACTTTGAGGGGGTAGTGCCGGTTTCGGCGTGTGAGTTCGAATCTCATTCCGCGCACACAAATATTCTTTCCTTATTTGCCTGATTCCCTTACATCATTCTTATCGGGGCTTGTTTTTAATTAGATGAATACTTTTTGTTTATGGCAAAGAAAAAAAGAACATCAGCATCCGGACGGAAAAGAGGTTCGAAAAAAGAACCGAAATGGTTATCCTCATTAAAGCATGTTTTTTATACGGCTTGCTTTGTAGTGGTGATAGCCTCGGCCGCTTTATATATGTATCAGGTCGCTTCTCCTTATATAGAAAAATGGGATTGGGGTCAAAAAGAATCTTCGGTAACCCGGATAAACGAGGCACTCCAGAAGCATCCCGTAATAACGGAGAAAGAACCGAAAACGAAGAAAGAACCGGTTAAAGATGGCTCGAAACCTACCGGAACATTTCCGGCAAAATTTCCTCAGAATGCCGAATTACCCCGTTGTTTAGGCCGGGTTTCCCAGCAGATTATCCGGCATGAGGGGTATACCGTTTCCTACAATTCAGATTATCGGGTAGCCAATTGGGTGGCCTACGAGTTGACAAGTGCGGAGTCGAAAAGCAAACAGCATGAGCGGTCAAACAAGTTTGTGCGCGATCCTCAGGTAAAAGGAGCCTCGGCTGAGAACGGTGATTATACACGTACCGGTTACGACCGGGGGCACTTGGCTCCGGCCGGAGATATGAAATGGTCGGCAAAAGCCATGCGAGAATCGTTTTATCTGAGCAATATCACTCCCCAGAAACCCGGATTGAACCGTGGTGTTTGGAAAGAGCTGGAGGAACAGTGCCGTATGTGGGCTGCCGATAACGGAGCGTTGCTGATTGCGACAGGGCCTATACTCACACCGGACTTAAAACGACTGGGAAAGAACCGGGTGGCTATCCCCCGATTGTTTTATAAAGTGATTTGTATGATTCAGAATGATCGTTATGAGGCCGTAGGGTTCCTGTTTGAGAATCGGGACTATGGGAATACTTCTTTGAGAAGCCTGATGATACCTGTCGATAGCGTGGAAAAGGTGACAGATATAGATTTCTTTCCGACCCTGCCTGATGAGGTGGAAAAACGCATCGAAGCATCAGTGAATAAAAATGCATGGTCATTTTAAATGAATGGATTTTGAGTTATGTATAAGGAATTGACAGATAAAAAGAAAAAAATAGCCTTGGTCGGTTTGGGCTATGTGGGGCTGCCTATCGCCATGGAGCTTTCCAAACATTTGTCGGTGATAGGATTTGATATCGATGAGAAACGATTGGACAAGTTGCGCCAGCACCTTGATCCGAATGGTGAGTTGGGAGCAGATGTTTTTGCAGGGAGTGATATTCTTTTTACCTCATCTGTAGAGGAGTTGGGGAATGCCTCCTTTTATATTATAGCAGTTCCGACCCCTATAGACCAACACAATGAACCCGATTTGCAGCCTTTGCTCTCGGCTACACAAACCGTGGCCGGTGTACTTAAAGAGGGCGATTACGTCGTTTATGAATCGACCGTTTATCCGGGTTGTACGGAAGAGGATTGCGTCCCCTTGTTGGAGAAAATATCCGGTTTGAAGGCCGGTGTGGGGTTCAAATATGGTTATTCTCCGGAACGGATTAATCCCGGTGACAAAATTCATACCTTGCAGAATACCGTCAAGATAATATCCGGATGTGATGAGGATGCCGTTCGGGATATATACAACGTGTATCATTTGGTAGTTCGGGCCGGATTGCATATCGCGCCCAGCATCAAAGTGGCGGAAGCCGCTAAGATTATCGAGAATACCCAGCGGGATGTGAATATCGCTTTGATGAATGAGCTATCCATCATTTTCGATCGGATGGGAATCAATACCTATGACGTGCTGGAAGCAGCCGGTACAAAATGGAATTTTCTCCATTTCTCGCCCGGATTGGTTGGCGGGCATTGCATAGGGGTAGATCCTTATTATCTGGTACATAAGGCGAAAGAGTTGCAATACCACCCCAAGATGATCAATTCCGGCCGTTTTGTCAACGATTCGATGGGACGTTATATCGGTAAAAAAATAGTCAAGAAGATTATTTCTTTGGGAAAGAACATCGTGCGGGCAAGGGTATTGATTATGGGGATAACTTTCAAAGAGAATGTTTCGGACATCCGCAATTCGAAAGTGGTGGATATGATTCATGAGTTTCAGGACTTTGGCGCTCTGGTCGATGTGGTCGATCCCTTGGCTTCCGCTGAAGAGGTACAGAAAGCCTACGACATTCCGTTATTGGAACATCCGGACGGCCTTTATGACGCTATTGTGATTGCTGTAGCACATAAAGACTATTGTACTTTGGATGAGAGCTATTTTCTTTCTTTAGCGAATGGTAAAGCCGTTTTAGGTGATGTGAAAGGGATTTACCGTCATCAGATAAAGCAATTGGAATATTGGAGCCTGTAATCTTTATGCAGAGACCTAAAATAAAACTTCCCCACTTGGATTACTCACAAGCTGGGGAAGTTTTTTATGGATGAAGTAGATTGAGAGAAAAATTATTCTCTCTTGCCTAATTTATGGTCAATGATGCCATAGTGATGGTCCCCATAATTTTTCAGGTCATCCAGAATACCTTTAGCCGTAGCTTCTTCTTCCATCTGCTCACGGACGAAGTCGAACAAGAATGCACGTGAAGCGTGGTCTTTATCCTCTTCTGCGATGTTGACCATGTTGTCAATCAGTTCCGATACATATTTTTCGTGTTTGTAAACATGTTCGAATACTTCAACAGGTGATCCCCATGCTGTCGGTACGACATTAACCTGGCCAATGACGATGTCACCACCCCGTTCGATAGCGAAATCAATCATTTTGTGTGCATGTTCCAATTCTTCAGCAGCTTGTTTTTCCATCCATGCGGCAAAACCGTTCAAAGCCTCTTTCTTGAAATAAACGGCCATTGACAAATACAAGTTCGAAGACCACATTTCTGCATTCACTTGTGCGTTGAATGCTTCGGATAATTTAGTACTTAGTGTCATAATAATCTAATTTTAATAGTTTTGTTGTTCTACTTGTATCTCTACAAAAAGCAGACCAAACCCGTTCGGCTTTCCATTTTATTTTCGGTAATCCGCCAATTCGTCAGCTTGGAACTTACGGATGAAGTTGAAGTGCTTCTCTACCTCTGCCTCGGCGTAGTTTACATAAACGTGAGCCGATTTCGTGAACAACTCCGGTGCTCTTGTGGCATCTTGAATCAAGAGGTGAGACATGACATTGACAGCCGCCATTTCCATCAGTCGACGTGCTACAAAGTCCTGCAATTCCTGATTTTGAGCGGCTTTAACGGCATTCGTACATGCTTCGAACTTACGTGTCATCTCTTTTACACGTTCCATCAAGTCTTCCATTTCCGGTGAGCAAGGAATCAATTCATACTCATGAAGTGTAGCGGCATAAGCCCCATTAGTGACATAGCGGATAGCCGCAACTGTCTGTAACTGAGTTGTTCCTTCATAGATGCTGGTGATGCGTGCATCGCGGTAAATGCGCTGGCAGGCATATTCCATCATGAAGCCGGACCCTCCATGCACCTGAATGCAATCGTATGCATTTTGGTTGGCATATTCCGAATTCATACCTTTTGCCAAAGGGGTGAAACTATCTGCCAATTTAGCATACGTTTTTTGCTCTTTACGCTCTTCGGGAGTCAGCTTACGTTCACGGGCGATGTCATCCAAAGCCTTGTAAATATCTACATATCGGGCCGTCTGATAGAGCAACGCGCGACCGGCGTCCAGCTTTGCCTTGATAGATGCCAACATGTCATATACGGCAGGGAATTCGATAATCGCCTTGCCGAATTGCTTACGCTCTTTGGCATACGCCAACGCTTCGTTGTAAGCTGCCTGACTTAATCCGACCGACTGAGCTGCAATACCCAACCGTGCGCCGTTCATCAAAGCCATGACATATTTGATCAATCCCAATTTCCGTTCGCCACAAAGCTCGGCCTTGGCATTCTTGTACACCAGTTCGCAAGTGGGTGAACCGTGAATACCCAGCTTATTCTCGATGCGACGTACATTGACACCGCCATCCCGCTTATCATAAATGAACATCGAAAGGCCGCGTCCGTCATGCGTACCCTCTTCTGAACGAGCCAGGACGAGGTGCAAATCGGCGTCTCCGTTCGTGATGAAACGCTTCACACCGTTCAGACGCCAGCAATTGTTGGCTTCATCGTATGTCGCTTTCAGCATGACGCTTTGGAGGTCGGATCCGGCATCGGGTTCGGTCAGGTCCATCGACATGGTCTCTCCGGCGCAGATACGCGGAATGAAACGACTATGTTGATCTTCGTTTCCAAACTCATACAACGTCTCAATACAATCTTGCAATGACCAGATATTGCCAAACCCGGCATCAGCGGCCGCTACGATTTCGGCACACATCGTGTAAGGTGTAATCGGGAAATTCAGGCCTCCGAAGCGGCGTGGCATCGTCATGCCATTCAATCCGGCTTTCACCATTGTATCCAGGTTCTGCTTCGTTCCGGAAGCATATTCAACCCGACCGTTGGCACAATGCGGTCCCTCTTCGTCTACCCCTTCTGCATTGGGTGCGATAACATCAGCGGTAATCTCACCAGTTATTTCCAATACTTTATCATACGAGTCCATAGCGTCGGCATAGTCTTGCGGCGCATAGTCGAACTCCTCTTTATCTCGGTACCCGCGTTCTTTCAATTCGCAGATACGTTCCATCATCGGGTTGTTGAGATGGAATCTTAATTCAGGAATGTCTTTATAATAATTACTCATGTTGTTTACTTTTTTAGAAGTTGGAATCCGGAATTTAGAAGTTAGAATTTTCAAACTTCAAACTTCAAACTTTCAATTTTGAAAATATAACTTCCAGCTTCTCATTTCGAGTTCTTCTTATAATATTTAATCATCTTCGGAATTACTTCCTCTACTGTCCCATTGATTACATAATCAGCAATCGTATTGATGGGGGCATTCGGGT